>CAYPKL010000534.1:0-2721 GCA_964411285.1 uncultured Rikenellaceae bacterium | reverse complement strand
TAAATCAAATATCATGGGAACAATCAGCAGGCAGGAATCTCAATATGCGAGAAGCCTTATAGAAGCAAGTCTTGATCCGCTTTTTACAATTAGTCCGGAAGGAAAAATTACAGACATAAATAATGCATCAATAGATATAACAGAGGTAACCCGTGAGAATCTGATCGGCACAGATTTTTTCGAATATTTTACCGAACCTGATAAAGCACGTGAAATTTATAAACAGGTGTTTAATGAAGGTTTTGTGGCAGATTTTCCTCTAACCTTACGCGACGGCAAGCTTACTGAAGTATTGTTTAATGGCTCGGTGTACAAAGATGAGCAGGGAAAGGTTATTGGCGTTGTGGTAGTGGCAAGAGATATTACTGATCATAACAGAGTTGAAAAAGAATTGAAGGAGGCCAGAATACGGGCTGAGTCGGCCACTAAAATTGCCGAAGATGCAAAAAGCAAAGCAGAAAGCGCTACAAAAATTGCTGAAGATGCTGTGAGATCCAAGCAACAGTTTTTATCAAACATGAGCCACGAAATCCGCACACCGATGAATGCAATTATCGGGTTTACAAAAGTGTTGCTGAAATCAGACCTAAATACAAAACAGAAAGAGTATTTAACAGCCATTAAAATGAGTGGAGATGCTTTGACCGTATTGATTAACGACATTCTCGACCTTGCAAAAGTGGATGCCGGGAAAATGATATTTGAACAAACACCTTTCAAAATGGCTGCATCAATATCGGCCATGATTCATTTGTTTGAAACTAAAATTCAGGAAAAAAATTTACTCCTGATAAAAGAATATGATAGTAAAATTCCTGAAGTGTTGGTAGGTGATCCTGTCCGGTTGCATCAGATTATTTTAAACCTCCTCAGTAATGCTGTTAAGTTTACGGCAAAGGGTGAGATTAAAATGGGTGTCAGGTTACTGGGTGAAGATGAAGAGAAAGCAATCCTTGAATTCTCAATTACTGATACCGGAATCGGTATACCGGAAAATAAAATAGACCACATTTTTGAGAACTTTCAGCAAGCATCAAGTGAGACTTCAAGGCTTTATGGTGGTACGGGCCTGGGACTTGCCATCGTTAAGCAATTGGTTGAATCGCAGGGTGGTACCATAACAGTAAAAAGTAAACTGGACGCAGGTTCAGAATTTAGTTTTACATTATCGTTTAAGAAAACAAATGCGGAAGTCGAACTGGAAAAAGTGATGGAGGGGAAGGATATTAATATTGAAAACATAAAAGTACTTGTAGTTGAAGATATTCCTCTAAATCAATTACTGATGAAAACACTTCTGGATGAGTTTGGTTTTGAACGGGATATTGCTGACAATGGGAGAATAGCTATTGAAAAGTTGAAGGGAAAATCATATGATATTATTCTAATGGACTTGCATATGCCTGAAATGAACGGTTTTGAAACTACAGAATACATTCGCAACCAAATGAATTCTCAGATACCTATAATTGCTTTAACTGCCGATGTAACCACCGCTGATTTAAAGAAATGCACAGCCGTGGGAATGAATGATTACATCTCAAAACCTGTTGACGAAAGGCTGTTATACAGTAAAATAGTTGACTTGTTAAAGAAGGCTAAACCATCAGAAGATACCCACAAGCTACCTGAGAAACAAAAAGTTACCGATTTGACTTATCTGAGCCAGCGCACAAAAGCCAATCCCGGATTAATGATGGAAATGATCGGACTTTATCTGAAGCAGACTCCCCCATTGATTAGCAAAATGAAACAAGGTATGAATGTTTGTGACTGGAATTCGGTGTACGAAGCAGCACATAAATTAATTCCATCATTTTCCATAATGGGAATAAGCAAAGATTCAGAAGCTGCAACAAGAAAAATCCAGGAATATTCAAACACTCTTAAACATCTTGAAGAAATACAAGAATTGGTACTGCAGGTTGAAAATGTTTGTTCAAATGCCTGCGAAGAACTGGAAAACGAATTAAATCTGATTAAAAAATATGACCGATGACAAGCGAAAACAAAATACTGCTTTTTCTGGTTGATGATGATGCTTTGTTCTTAAAATCATTGGAGATTGAATTTGCAGACAATACCGAATCGATTATAAAAACATTCCCTACCGGAGAGCTCTGTCTTGAAAGTATTTCACAAAATCCTGATGTCATAATTTTAGATTATCATCTCGATTGTGTTGATAAAGACGCAATCAATGGTTTGGAAACACTCGACAGAATAAAAAAAGCCAATCAGGCTATACCTGTTATTATGCTCTCCTCACAGGATAAGATTGAAGTGGCAGTAAATTGCATGAAACACCAGGCTTTTGATTATTTTGTTAAAAGTGAAACTGCTTTTATCAGGCTGCAAAAAGCCATTACTACAATTTTCCATTATCAGAAAATAGAAAAAGCATTGAGCTGGTATATGGAGAAGATGTAGTAACAAAATGTGTGAATTATGTAACTTATTCTGGAAATTGTGTAACGGTTCTGGAAACAGGGAAACCTACCTTTGGTATTGTAATAATTTATATACATTATCAACACTCAAACAATTAAACTTACAGTCATGGGAAACCTACTTTATGTTGTTGCAGTAATCCTGATAATTGCCTGGGCAATAGGATTTATCGGTTACAGTGCCGGAGGCATTATACATGTTCTTCTTGTTATTGCAGTTATTGCAATAATATTCAGGGTAATACAGGGGAAAAGAATCCTCTAGTAAATT
>CAYPKL010000533.1:0-3781 GCA_964411285.1 uncultured Rikenellaceae bacterium | reverse complement strand
CGGTTGAGATGTACATTATCGCTCAAAAGGGCCTCAGGCCTAAGATCATTATCATCTAGGAACTCTTTCCATGAATCGCGTATGTTAATAATTTCACAATTGTATTTGTCAGCCATTGATGGCAGAAGATAGTGTGACATGGTGTCGCTCCAGGGATTAGGTCCTGTATAATGGTCGGTCATGATCGCCACTTCTGCTGCCGTACGGCTCCTTATTGTATAGAGTACAGAATCGTAATACACAGGATCTCCATAAATTTGCAGCAGGACAAGATCGGGGTAAAAAGTGCTTACATCCATCTCAGCTGTTTTATACAGCAGTTGAGCAGCAAATCCCCCGATTGCAAGATTTCTCATATCAATATCCGCATGGGGGAAATTTTTTTCGACAAATTTCTTTACACCGAGCCACCACTCCTGTTCACTTATAGACTGTCCGTAAACCAGTATTTTTACGGTGTTTCTCTTTTCAGAAGTACTGTTTTTTAGAAGATTAAGTGTGCGGGAAGTATAGCGGCCCAGCTCAAGTGAGTTTTTAAGTCCAGGTGAAACAAAAAATGGAAGGTTAACGGATGAAAAATGACCTTTGTCATCATAAGTATAGGCGAAAATTCGGTAAGCACCCGACTTTGAAGGAGCTAAAAAGCTTATTGATTCACCTTCACCTGTGATTAAACCTGGAACCGGCTGGGGAACTTTTTCGCCCTGGCCTGCATATGATGCATAAACCGCTTCAGGCCTGATCTCCCACTTGTATCTAAGTTTGTCACCATCAGGATCGTGAGCATAGATCTTTGCAGAAAGAGATGTCCCTTGTCTTAAAGCGACTGCCTCATGATGACTGAATCCTCCAATTTCCATTGAATCTGCAACCGGCGCCTCATTTGGTTTTTTCATTCCTGTCCATAAATGGTACATTAATCCTGGCAGCGGCGATTCAAGTCCATTCTCTCCGAACATGCAAAACCATGTATGGGTTGTTTCCTGCTTGAATCCTGACCAGTAAAAAACATAAGAACCGAGGCAATAATCACTATCCTTAATAATTCCATCCAGGTATTTGCTTTCATAACATTTGTATTTTTCAAGCCCGGTCTGTTCATAAGGAGCTCCCCAGGGAGTTTTCCTGACTTCCCAGTATCCGTCGGGTCCCCATTCAGATATAACATAGGGTTTGTTCCACCCATATTTTCTCAGGGTATCGCCTATCGTATATATATCACCGTATGAATTAATGCCCAGCAGGTCAAGATCAGGGCATCTTTTTACAATGTCAGCTACCTTCCACATCATGCTGGTTCCTATTACAGTCATGACCGGATGATCAGGATCAAAAGAATGTATAGCCTTAACCGCATCATTCACTGCATCCCATACTTTAGGATTGAAAGGCTTAAGCGGAGGGATAAAATCAAGTTCGTTGCCTATGGTCCACATCAGTACAGCGGGATGATCCATAGTGCTCTTTACGATTGAGACAATTCTTTCAGTTTGTTTTCTTATGCTGGCGGTATCATCATAGTTCATCCCGTCGCGTTCTGCTCCTGCCGGTAGGTTAACCAGTGCTTTCAATCCGAGGTTATGGGCTTCATCCAGATCATCCCTTCGGAAACCCATTCTTACTGAGTTACCTCCGTATTCCCTGATCTTTTCAGGATAGCTGTTACCAACTACCCCTTTTATGTAAAAAGGTTCCCCGTTTAATTCAAGTTTCCATGAATCTCCTGTCCTGACTATTTTAACAATGCTGCTTTGGCCGGCAGACTGAATTGTAAGAATTGAGAATGCAATTATCAGAATTACAGTATTTTTGATTTTCATCTTCGGGTTTCTACTTATATGTAATTTTTAATTTCATGATGTTCTCCAAAGGCAGATTGAAATCAATATATTTTGAATTCTCAATAAGCGAATCTTTGAATGACACGGGTTTTCCGTTGCATATTACCGATTCTGCCCCATTACTTTCCCGGGGTAGAAGAAAGTGTCCCATTAATTCTTTTCCGGAACCTGTTACAGTCATTATTATCTCCTTTTTCATCCGGTCTGATGTATAGTCATATGCAATGTATCCACCTGATGACGGAAAATGAATTGTAACATTGACAGTGTCGGTCATGGTGGTTATCCATCGCGGTGATAGTTCTGTTTTATCAAATGCCAGTCCATTGTTCTTTACTCCTGCCAGTCCTTCGACCAATGCTGCCATAGCTGTAGCAGATGCCCAGTTGTCGGGACCTCCGAACGATTCGGCCTTTGGCCTGATGTAGAAAGGCTTGCTGGCGAGCGTCACTCCGAGAATTGCATATATACCTCCCTCAACAGGTGCATGAAATATTAACTTTTCAACCTTTTTTTCAGGTTCAGGATTGGAGATTGCGGCCCAGCATACACCTACCCTAGTACTGACAGGATTAGGCCCTGCCCATGCAACTCCGGCTTTTTCAGTTTTCAGACTTGAGAACCACCAGTTCGTGACATCCTTAAATTTTACAATGTCCCTTGATTTTTCAGTACCGTCATCATAATGGAATGTTATTGCACCTGCAAAAGTTCCCGGAATATTATCGGAAGAGGAGTGTAGAAGATAAACTTCCGGTGCTGAAGCATTGACCGGAACTTCTGCGATCACCGGAAACCCCTGGCCGTAAGATAATGCAATAGCTGAACGACGCTGATTGACTGCCGGATCAATAACTTTGAATGGTATATTAATAAATACCTGATCCCCGACAGGTAATCCTCTCATATCATTACCTGCTCTGCCGGCATTCATCCACTTGAATACTCCCTGACCACCGATGTCCCAGAGATCCATATTTGCAAGCTTTGAAATGTCAATTTTCTGGTATTCGGGAGGAGAGGGAGGAGCAGGAATTGACCCTGTATATGAGAACCAGAGTCTGTCTTTACATTTTTTTATCAGATCCAATGTCCGCATCATAATATCAGAGGCATATTCTTCATAACCATTTTCATAAGCACCTCTGGCAAGTTCTCCGATTGCGTGTCCTGCAACACCTCCGTTCATGTATTGCCATTTGGCGTCGTGGATGCCGAATCCTCTTTCAAAAGGCGGATATATTGCATACCATTCTCCCGGTGATCCTTCCGGAAGATTTTCCCTTAAGCTGAGATAATTTTTGATAATTGCCGCGTTCATTTCATGGGGCAGTCCGCGGTTCAATGAATACATATTACCCTGAGCGATCTGGGACTTTTCGTCAACTCCAAGGTTGCGTTTTATATTTGGGTCTTCGTCTGTGAAGTGAGTAAAGTATTTTCCATTCCATGAAAGCGCGATCAGTCTTTGCATTATCTCCTTTCCGCGTTGCCTGTACTTTGAAGCATCATCCTTCTTTCCTGCATATTCCAGCATCTCAGCCAGCTGGTTACATGCGTCAAAATAACCGGTATTATCCCCAAAGAAGATCCCGAATTTTGTTTTTCCGGGAACAACAACCATTGTAGGGCTTAGAGGTGCTTCTGGTGTATATTCGTCATCAACCTGAAAATCCCACGAATCTATACAATAAGGCCGTTTAAGAAGGCTGAACCTTTTCGACCATTTAAGGGTATCGGTTACACAATAATCGAGGGCCCGCATGGCACAGTCAAGGTTCATTTTCATCCATTGGCTGTCGCCGCTTGCCTTCCAGTGCTGGTACATCATGTTGACATAGTTGTACTCTACGTGGTTCTCTGCGGGTTGTCTTACGAACCAGGCACCATAACCTTTGTCAAAATAGCCAAGATATGAATATGCTGTTTCATAATAATGA
>CAYPKL010000532.1:0-2931 GCA_964411285.1 uncultured Rikenellaceae bacterium | reverse complement strand
TTTACGCCGACATCTGACGAAACAAGGACCTCCTCAAGATTATCGAGCACTTCATCGTCGACTTTCGATTTTCCAATTACCGCCCGTGATAATTTTGTAAAAACGCTATCTTTTGTTTTTTCAAGACCTTTATTGAGAACCTCTTTATTTTCCTTACTGACAAATCCAAACCAGCCCATCGAATATAAATTATTGAATAACAAAGATAAAAAAAGCTTTCTTCAGTGGAAGAAAGCTTTTTATTTCTTTTACCTGCAAGAAATACTATTTCTTAGAGAAAAAATCCTTAATGTGGTCATTATGAACTATTTCTTCTTTAAACTGATATGCACCTGTTTTATCTGATTTTGACATCCTGATGCATTTGGTAAACGATTTACCGGTTCCTGTTTTAAGTGCTGCAACTACCTTCTTTGCCATGGTGTTATCTGTTTACTTTATTTCTCTGTGTAATGTATATTTCTTCAAAATTGGATTGTATTTTTTCCTTTCGAGGCGGTCAGGTGTGTTTTTCCGGTTCTTTGTTGTAATATATCTTGAAGTTCCGGGTAGTCCGCTTTCTTTATGTTCGGTACATTCCAGTATAACCTGCTGTCTGTTCCCTTTTGTCTTCTTTGCCATCTTTTATGCTGTGTTAAAAATTCAAAATAAAGCCTTTTTCCTTTGCTTCCCTGAGAACTATTGGCAGTCCTTTTTTATTTATAAGACGGATTCCTGCCGCTGATACTTTGAGCGAAATCCATCTCTGTTCTTCAGTAAGATAAAACCTTTTTACAAAAAGATTCGGGTAGAACTTTCTTTTAGTCCTTCTTTTTGAATGAGACACGTTGTTTCCGACTATTGCTTTTTTCCCTGTAACCTGACAAATCTTTGACATGATATGTGTTTTACTCCTTTACTAACGTAACGTTTGTCCTTTTTTAAAATGAAGCGCAAAATACGTGATTTTTATCTGATTAACCAAATATTTATCTTACTTTTTTTTAACAACTGTTGAAATCGATTCTTAACTATTGATTATATGTTTCCTTAACAGGTTAAGCGCCACCAGTGTAAACCGTGTAATATTTGCAAGTCTGTTGGTGCCAAATGTATGTCTTTCAGCGATTGTACCCTTCTTTGAAGATACTGCAATCCAAACAGTACCCACTGGTTTTTCCGGGCTTCCGCCTGCCGGACCTGTAATCCCCGAGGTAGCAACAGAATAATCAGTGTTAAAAAGTTTTCTTATCCCGTCAGCCATACCCCTGACAACCGGTTCACTAACTGCACCTTCATCACGGATAATCTTTCCATCAATACCAAGGAAATTCGTTTTGATACTATTGTGGTAAGCTACTACTGAACCATTAAAATATTCGGAACTTCCAGGCACGCTTGTTATCCTATGAGCGATATATCCTCCTGTGCAACTTTCAGCAGTGCTTAAGGTCATTTTTTTGGTTGTTAATATCTTACCTATGACCATCTCAAGTGATTCTTCGTTTTCACCGTATATCAGGTCAGGAATAATGCCATATAGTTTTTTTACCTGATCATCTACAAGGCTGACCATCTCCTCCTTTTTTTCTCCCGTTCCGCTAAGTCTTAATTTTATGATTCCCGATGATGGAAGATAGGCAAGTTTAATGTTTGCCGGTAATCCACTTTCATATGCAGAGAGAACCTCTGCCAACCTTGCTTCCGGCATTCCATATGTCATTATATTTTTGTGAATTATGACCTGTGATGTGAAGCGTTTTTTAAGCGTTGGAATGACATGCTCGTTCATCAGGTATTTCATTTCATCAGGTACGCCCGGCATGGAAATAAAGATTGTATTTTCCTTCTCAAACCACATTCCTGGAGCTGTTCCGGCAGCATTTGTCAAAACTTTGCATGCTTCCGGCACTTCAGCCTGCTTAATGTTGTTTTCATTCATTGGGAAGTTCCTGCGAAGCATCATTTTTTCAATCATCCCAAGCACCTCATAATTCATTATGAGTTTAGTGTTAAAGAATTCACAGAGAGCCGGTTTGGTAATATCGTCGCTTGTTGGACCTAATCCACCTGTTATTAGCACTACATCTGATTTTCCTGAGGATTCGGATAGAGCATTCAGGATATCTTCTTTTTTGTCGTGAACCGTAACTTTCTTCCATATATCAAAACCTGCAAGACTCAGTTCAGATCCAATCCAGGCTGAATTTGTGTCAATTGTCTGTCCGATAAGAAGTTCATCACCTATAGTTATTATCTCTGCTTTCATAGAATCTTGTTTGTGAACACTACAATTAAATTAAATGAAAAACGGATAAAAAAAGATCCTCTTTCGCAAATGCTCCGGAGGATGAAACCCGCCTTTGCTTCAGTTATGGCGTATAAGAGCGGGAAAGGGGTCTCGAACCCCCGACCCTCAGCTTGGGAAGCTGATGCTCTACCACTGAGCTACTCCCGCATTATTTTTTTTCAAAGTGACAAAAGTAATTAAATGATTTATTTCGTCCAAGATTTTGACAATAGAAATAAAATCTTTTAGTCATAATTGACCCGGTAAAAAAAATCCAAACCACTTTTTCTGATTAATGCTAAATTAAGAAATCAGATCAGTTTTTAACTATATACCGGTCCTCCAGGTATTGGAGCCAACGGAGATAATCTTTATCACCGGTCAGCTCTCTTGCAGCCTTTATTAACTCTTCATAGGTAATACCTGTGAATGAACTCTCATTTCCTGGAGTCAGGAAGCTTTTATATGCCGGGATCACCTCCCTGAGGTGGTCATTACCTTCAGGATAAAGGATAATTGATGTGAAGTACTCATATTTGGATTCCGGATGGTTTTTTCTGGTCATACTTTCCCCGAGAAGCTGGTTTCGCCAAAGCTGTCTGAAGCTGTCAGTCTTCAATTCTTCAATTCTATCCGGTCTGTACAATCCAATTTTATTCGTG
>CAYPKL010000531.1:0-4630 GCA_964411285.1 uncultured Rikenellaceae bacterium | reverse complement strand
ACAGTGGTAATTGAACAGTTCCTCAGAGGTATCGAATTATCAGTATTTATAATTACAGACGGGAAATCTTATAAACTGCTTCCGGCGGCAAAAGATTATAAAAGGATTGGAGAGGGAGATAAAGGATTAAATACTGGAGGTATGGGCGCAGTTTCCCCGGTACCTTTTGCTGACGCTGGTTTTATGGAAAAGGTTATAACCCGGGTAATAGATCCGACAATGCAGGGTTTACTTGCTGACGGGATACAATATAAAGGATTCATATTCTTCGGACTAATAAGTGTAAAAGGAGAACCCTTTGTTATTGAGTACAATGCAAGGCTGGGAGATCCGGAATCGGAAGTTATTATTCCAAGAATCAAATCAGATCTGTTTGAACTTCTCGAAGGAGTGGCGCAAGGTAACCTTTCAGAAAGGGATTTCAGAACCGATGACAGGTTTGTTACAACAGTAATGCTTGTATCAGGAGGATATCCCGGTAATTACAGCAAAGGATACCTGATATCAGGATTGGATGAAACATCAGATTGTGTTGTTTTTCATGCAGGCACAAAAAAAGTTGAAAATAATGTAGTTACTTCGGGAGGCAGGGTGCTGGCCGTCAGCTCATGGGGTAACAGCATGAAGGAAGCACTTGAAGGGTCATACAGAAATGCCGGACTGATATCATTCACAGACATAAGATACAGGACCGACATAGGATTTGATTTATAAAATAATCAGCATGTTTGGAAAATTCAGGGAAGTAACACCGGATGTAGTAATACTGATATTTATTATTTCCATCTTAGTATGGACAGGTCCATTTTTGCATTCTGGTATACCATCCACGCCGGATTTTAGCAAGAGCCCTATGCCGCTTTTCAGCCTGATGCTGTCTGTGACTGGTTTCAGTCACATTATAAGTATGATCCTTGCTTTTTTACTTGTTCTTCTGACTGCCTTCCTGCTTGTAAATTTAAACACTGCTCAGTTTTTTATCAGCGAACGTACATTTCTGCCTGCATTGGTTTATATTTTATTCAGCGGACTCTTTCCGGATCAGCAAATACTGAATCCTGTGCTGCCTGGTGCCATTTTTCTTGTTCTTGCCATTCGAAGAATTATGGATTCTTATAAAGCCCAGGGTATTGCTTACACATTTTACGATGCGGGATTTCTGATCAGCGCGGGCAGTCTGTTCTATGCGGGTCTTATCTGGTTTGGAGTTCTGCTTTTGGTGGGAATCGCTTTACTGCGGACAGGAAATCTGAAAGAAATTATTATTTCTGTTCTTGGATTGGCTACCCCGTGGTTTTTATTTGCCGGATTTTATTATGTAACGGGGAAGGACCTGAGCGAGCTTATGTCGTTAATAAATTATAACCTCTTCCTGAAGGAGACTGTTTACAGCTTGTCGAGGGTGAATATAGTTTTAATTGTAATCTCCGGTATAATAATACTGTTAAGTATGGGACATCTGATATCAGTGATTAATACCAAAAAGACCAGATCGAGAAAGACATTTGTTTTGCTGATATGGACTCTATTGACAGGTATAGCCGTTATGATATTTTCCCGGGCAGTCTCTTATGAAATATTCTGGCTTATCGGAATCCCAGCCAGCTATATCATCTCCCATTATTTTGTTTTTGCGGGAAGGAAGAAAATTGTTCCAAAGGTTCTGTTCTCTCTCCTTTTTGCTGAGATTGCTTTAATACAGATACTTAGGTTTATATAAGGTTCTTATTTTAAAATCGAAACCACTCCTATCCCGGAACCGGGAAGTCGGTCGCTGAAATCAAAGCATATCTGGTAAGCACCGCTTTTTCTGCATGTAAAATCTACAAAAGGGTAAATTTCTCCTGTTTTAGGATCAAATGATTCAAGGATTAATTTATTTTCTTCATCCTTGATATTCAAAATAAGCTGTCCTTTAGAATTTTCTGCAGTACATATAGTGAACCTGTACTTTGTATCTTTCCAGAGGTATATTTTTGACTTAAACCTGAACTCATTGCCTGAGGATCCCTGCCCAAGCTTTATCCTGAAATCTTTTAGATATTTTGCCTCCGGTCCTGTATTTGCTATACAATTACTGATAAACTGGTTGGAACTAATCTGTCCGAATGAAATAGCAGAAATAGATAAAAATAATCCGATAATATACCTTTTCATGCTATTAATTTTTAATCAGATTATTTCTAATAATACCGGAAGCTTCAATTATCTGAGAAAGCTGCTCCTGCGACATTTCTACTTTACTGGTTTCAGTTTGGGTTATTGTCAGGCCTTTACCTTTCTTTGCACTTACCGGTTCACCCCTGGTATAAGAAATCTTTACATCTTTATACTTATCATTAAGCCCTTTAAGATACTCGCAAAGCTGAGTAAACTGTTTATTCTGGTTGCAATATGGTAAAATGTTTTCTACCAGATGATTGAGGAAAATCTTTTGTTCGCCGATCCTGTCCCTTAACATGGGATCAGGATATTGTTTCATGACCCGGGTTGCCAGATACTGACCTTCGAGCCACACTCCGGTCATCATTAATGCCGACAGATGGCCAAGGTCATTTTCCCTCATATAATTATCGACCTGTGAATAGGAACTCAGAGAGAGAAACAGCAGCGAATCGATGTTCGACTCATTAAGAGAAAGCCGCATGATAGCATTAAAATCAAAAAACTGATCAACCTTCAGATCTTCAGTCAGCTTTTTAATTGATGAAACCAGGTTTAAGGAAGAACCTGTCATTTCGTACATGTTCAGATAACCCAGATCTGCACAAAGGATGCCCAGAGCAATTGCTTTATCAAAAGAGGTAGTCTGAAGATTTGGATCAATCGAGGAAGCCAGATAATCATTGGAAAACGGAACCCCGATTTTCTGAAAAAGGTCGGCAATCTCCACAGGAGTAAAGTAGTTAAGAGGAATCTCTTCCAATTCTTCAGAAGTGGTTGTCGCAATTTTATTTTCTTTTAGAGAATCAACTTCAGAAGAAACCAAATCACCAGCCTTTTTCGGAGTGTTCCTGCACGAAAACTGTAGTATAACTACAATAAAAAAATAAATTAAAACTCTTCCTTTCATTCAGGATAATCTATTGGTTATAACAAAAATACATAAAAAAATATAACTTAAATAAAGATCATTAACTTTTATGCTCAGTTTTTTTTTAAATAATCTACTGCATAAAAATCTTATTTCTCTTTTACCGGCGATTTCACAAATTTTTTCTGTATCCATCCTGGTATAATTGATGCGCCGATAATGAGATATGGATAATAACTTATTATTCTCCAGATTATTGCAACAGCGAGGGCAAGACTTCCTGCATGAGCCAGATCTGAAGGAATTGTATCAGAGATATACCGTCCGAGAATTACTTCGGCAAAACCGCTTCCGCCAGGTGTGGGGCTGATAATCATCATAATCCAGGTAACCAGCTGTCGTGCAAATATCAGAAGGTGATCGCTGATTGAGAAAAAGGCCACCAGAATCGCATTTACAACCCAGTATCTTGATGTCCATGAAAGAAATGTTGCTATAAAGGCTTTTACCCAGAAAAAAAATGATTTTCTTTTCAGTTCATGCGAACTTTCAATTATTTCATTTCCTGCCTTTTCAGCAGAGTCTTTCCATTTTCTTAAGAAAGGAATCCGGAAAAGATATAACAGTGTTTTTTTGATCTTTTCCGGATCGATGAACAAGCCGTAGCCGACAAAGATCACCCATGCCAGGATGATTAAATATCCTATAACAGATACTATTACAAGGTTATTCAGCAGGGCAATTCCGGTGCCCTGCAGTGAAGTTGTAAAGAGGATATCCCCGCCCACAAACAGAAGAATAAGCGGGAACATTATTACAAAGTACAGCTCATCAAGGAAAGATGTGGCAAGAACTATGGAAGTGCTTCTCCCGACAGAAATGCCTTCCTTATGCACAAATACAACAGCTACTGCAGTTCCTCCGACGGTTGAAGGTGTAATTGCAGAGGTGAATTCCCAGAGCATTATTACTCTGAATGCCTGCCGCCAGGTTAAATCTTTTTCGGAAAGGATCCTGATTCTGATCATGTAGCCAAGGTCCCTTCCTATCATGCAGCACCATGCAATGGCGAGCCAGAAAACCGATTTCCAGGTAAAGTTCAGTTCCGCTAATGCCGTAGCATCTATCTCCTTTATAAGCAGCCATACAACAACAGCAATTCCGATTGCTATGGGAATAATGATCCTCGAAGGTTTAAGCTTTTTTACAAGATCATACTGGCTGTCCGGAGTCATTAATTAGAAAATTCTCAAAGGTTATAAACGCTAAAGATGAAATAAATTTCTTTAAAAACAATACTTTCAGATCCTGGCGATTTATAAATAATCAATGAGATAAATCTTTTATTTTTTGTCGTAAGCTAATGTTATTGTTCTGCTTTCTCCATCGCGCGACTGGCGGGTAGACTCAACGAACAGAATCTTTCCATCATCGCTTAATGACCATGTTTCAGTTGTTTTCACTTCCCTTGTTTCACCATCTCTTTCGAAACTCATTGTGGAATTAATAGTAAAAGCTTTTTTATCAGCTGACCAGGTAAGAACGGACTTCCTTATCCTGTCCATCATAAATGTATTCTCACTTACCGTACCATCG
>CAYPKL010000530.1:0-4757 GCA_964411285.1 uncultured Rikenellaceae bacterium | reverse complement strand
GTTTCTCCTGAACAATATACTGGGCGGTCAGGGCTTAAACTCAAGACTAAACCTGTCGCTTCGGGAGAAAAACGGGCTGGCCTATAATGTTGAATCAAGCTATAATCCATATTGCGATACAGGCGCATTTACTATTTACTTCGGCACCGACAGGCACAACATTGAAAAAAGCATTTCGGTGGCAATGTCAGAACTAAATAAACTGAGAACAAAAAAGTTAGGAATAATACAGCTAAGCAAAGCAAAAAATCAGATAAAAGGCTATCTTGCAAGAGGATACGAGAATCATGAGAGCCTGATGCTGAGTCTGGGTAAGAGTCTCCTGGTTTTTAACATTATAGAGAACCTTGAAGAAACCAGTAAAAAAATTGAAAATATCTCGTCGTCCGATTTGCAGAACATTGCTAATGATATTTTTGATCCGGGGAAACTATCTACCCTTATTTATAAATAGATATGGAGAGTACACTTGAGAAATTTCTCCTTGACCATTCCACTCCCGAAGATCCTGTCCTTGAAGATCTGTACAGGCAGACCCATATCAGATTTATCAATCCCAATATGGTTTGCGGACATCTTCAGGGAAAATTTCTGGAGCTCATCTCACAGATGATTGCTCCTCTGAACATTCTGGAGATCGGTACATTCACTGGTTATTCTGCTATCTGTCTTGCCAGAGGACTTAAATCAGGAGGCAGATTAATAACCATTGAACCTAATGATGAGCTGGTAGAGTTTAGTCATACCTATTTTTCCCGGGCCGGTGTTGTTGATAAAATAACTCAGGTTACCGGACGCGCCCAGGATATAATTCCGGGCCTTGACCAGCAATTTGATCTAGTGTTCATTGACGGAGATAAAAGGGAATACTCTGAATATTATAATTTGGTTTTAGATAAAGTCCCTCCGGGGGGATTTATTATTGCCGATAATGTTATCTGGGGAGGGAAAGTTTTCGATAAAACCACGAAAGATCCTCAGGCTAAAGGTATCGTTGAGTTTAATGAAATGGTAAGCCGGCAAAAGAATATCGAAAGCCTCATCCTGCCTTTAAGGGACGGCTTAATGCTGATAAGAAAACTCTCATAATGGTTTTTCTTCTGCGTTAATCCGTGTTCTCCGTGGTGAATTGATTTTTTTGCAGATTCCACCACGGACAGAGATTTAGAAGAAGTAATAATTGATTATTTGTCACTTTTATTATGGTATAGTTTTTGCTCAGTTTCTTAAAAATAACATGAAACCTCCATGTATTTGTCTTCTCAAATACAATAATATAATAATCAACTACATGGAGGTTCCATCATACCATTAAAATAAATTATTTATGATGAAAAGACTAATATTTTCTGTCTGTATTTTGTTTTTATTCATTACAGGATACTCTCAGGCAAACAGGGCTGACGTGCTCCAGAAACTTGAGAACAACCAGGTTACTGATCAGAACACCATAAAAACAGCTACAATTAAATCTGCTACAAGACTGTTCAGGGACAAAGATGACCTTACTTCGGTAATAATTGTAATTCCTGCTGATTCAACTGTTAATGTACTTGGATCGGATGACACGTTCCTGAATGTTTCTTTCGAAGGGATCGACGGATACATTTATGCCCGTCATGCTGAAGTCAATAAGCCTGTTGCTGTCACAAAACCGGCTCCGGTACAGGTTCAGCAGGAAATAAATGATGAAAGATATGCCCGGGGAGATCGTCCTGTTCAGCAGCGTCAGAGGGTAAGCAGATTTGATTATCTGATGGACAAATACGAAACATCCGTTGCTACCAGAATATATGCCGGCAAGATCTGGAAAGGCATGACTGCACAGATGGTTAAAGACAGCTGGGGTTCACCAAAAAAGATCAACAGGATAATAAACGGTAATAATATCAGGGAAGAATGGATTTTTCAAAGCACCTGGCTCTATCTGCAGAATGATGAGCTGGTTGAATGGGGTCCTACAAAATAATGAGGAAGCTTTTTATTGAACAGATGCTTTATTTCCGGACTGGTATTTGCATATAAGAAAAAATTCTTATTTTTGCCCTCGAATCTGCGGGAGTAGCTCAGTTGGTAGAGCACGACCTTGCCAAGGTCGGGGTCGCGGGTTCGAGTCCCGTCTCCCGCTCAAAAAAGCCGTTCCAATAACCCGGGACGGCTTATTTTATTATCTTCGTCCTTCAAAATATGGAAAACATAAATAACTTTTAATATAACCCTATGAAAAAATCATTTCTCTTTTATCTACTGATTTCATTATCACTTCTCTTTTCCTGCAATACTGAAAATAAAGAACCTGCAATTTCAGTACCATTCGAAAAGTACACACTGTCTAACGGATTGACGGTTATTCTCCATGAAGATATATCAGATCCTATTACGGCCGTTGCAATAGTATTCCATGTAGGATCAAACCGTGAAGTCCCTGGAAAAACCGGATTTGCTCATCTTTTCGAGCATATGATGTTCCAGAAATCTGAAAATGTTGGTGAGGATCAGCTTTTCAGGCTTATACAGGGGGCAGGCGGCGAATTAAACGGAGGAACCTGGCAGGATGGTACAATGTATTATGAGGTTGTCCCAAAGAATGCCCTTGAAATGGCTTTATGGCTTGAATCAGACAGGATGGGATATCTTGAGAACACGGTAACAAAGACTGCATTTGCAAATCAGCAGAACGTTGTGCAAAATGAGAAACGTCAGAGTGTCGATAATGCCCCTTATGGGTTCAATGATTACCTTATTCTTAAAAACCTTTATCCGAAAGGACATCCGTACAGCTGGGATGTCATTGGGGAGATGGAAGATCTTCAGAATGCTACAGTTGACGATGTAAAAGCTTTTCACAAAAAGTTTTACTCCCCAAACAATGCTACGCTTGTAATAGCAGGTGACATAAACAAGGATGAGGTAAAAACACTTGTGGAAAAATATTTCAGTGAGATTCCGCAAGGTGAAAGCATTGAAAAGATGTCACCAATGCCGGCAACCCCTGAATCGACAGTAAAGCTATATCATGAGGACAATTTTGCAAAGGCTCCCCGCCTTACAATGGTATTCCCTACTGTTGAACAATATTCAAAAGACTCATACGCTTTGGATTGCCTCGGACAGCTGCTTTCTGACGGTAAAAAAACTCCTCTTTACAAAATCCTAGTCAAGGACAGGAAACTTACCTCATCTGTTTCAGCAAGGAACGGTTCACAGGAAATTGCAGGAAGTTTTGAAATTTCCGTTACTGCAAATCCCGGAGTAAATCTTACTGAAGTAGAGAAAGCCGTATTTGAAGCTTTTGCCTTGTTTGAAAAGGAGGGTTTTACTGAAGATGATCTTACCAGAATAAAAGCCAGGAACGAAACATGGTTTTACAATAGTTTCAGCAGTATTCTGAGTAAAGCTTTTACCCTTGGGCAATATCAGGCTTTTGCTGGTGATCCTCAATACTATTCAAAAGATTTTGCTGATGCACAGGCTGTTACATCCGAAGACATAAAGAATGTTTACAATAAATACATAAAAGGCAAAAACTTTATAGAGACCAGTTTTGTGCCTAAAGGTGAAGTTAATCTTATAGTTGAAAACGCTGTTGATGCAAAAATTATAGAGGAGGATGTTACAAAAGCTGCTGAAGTAAAGGAAGTTTCGCCGGTGGAAGAGCCAATAGTCAAAACACCAACATCATTCGATCGTTCAGTTCAGCCTCCGGTTGGTCCTGATCCTGAGGTCGCAATCCCTGCTGTATGGACCGGTTCACTTGCCAACGGGATGAAATTATACGGAATCAAGCAGAGCGAGCTGCCGCTTATTCAATATTCAATCACTATCCGGGGAGGTCATCTTCTGGATACTTATGATAAAGCAGGTATTGCAAGTATGACAGCATCATTAATGAATGAAGGGACTAAAAACAAAACACCTGAAGAACTTGAAGACGCAATAAGGCTACTCGGTGCAAATATTTCATTTTCAGGAGGGACAGAAAACATAACTGTCAGAGTCAGCACTTTGGCCCGGAACTTCGAAAAAACTATCAGCCTGGTTGAAGAAATGCTCTTTGAACCACGTTGGGATGAGGAGCAGTTTAATCTTGCCAAGAGCAGAGTCATAAATAACCTGAAAAGGAGTAAAGCAAATCCAAGTTACCTGGCATCCAATACGTTATCCAGACTTATCTTCGGTGATAACAACATACTTTCTGTTGAAAGTGTCGGTACTGAAGAATCAGTAAGTTCAATTACAATTGATGATCTGAAAGACTTTTATAATAGGAACTTCTCCCCTTCCCTTGCTCAGTTTATTGTAGCCGGAGACATCGATCAGCAAAGAGCAGAGGCAGCCCTGGCGGGAATTAATACAAAGTGGCAGATAAAAGATGTTACAATGCCTGAAGTTAAAATTCCTGAATCTCCTGCAAAATCACAGATCTACTTTGTGGATGTTCCCGGAGCTAAACAGTCTGTTATCTATATAGGATGCCCCTCGATTTCCAGGACAAATCCGGATTATTACCCTGCATTCGTAACAAATTACAAGCTTGGAGGATCATTTAACGGATTGTTCAATCTAATCCTGCGCGAAGAAAAAGGGTTTACCTACAATGCAAGATCCAATTTCAACGGAGCCAAAAACTACGGAACATTTATTGCTTCATCAATGGTACGAACAAACGCCACCCTTGAATCGGTAAATATTTTCAGGAACGAGATGGAAAAATACAGGGAGACTATTCCGCAGGAATACATTGACTTCACAAAATC
>CAYPKL010000529.1:0-3681 GCA_964411285.1 uncultured Rikenellaceae bacterium | reverse complement strand
AAAAAGGATTTCCGGGATTATTCCCCAATTATCCGATTTTTATTCCAGGTTCTGAAGATTTTATCTAATTTAGGTCTGGCCAATATTTTAATGATACGTATGCCGAAAGTTAGGTTTATACATACAGCAGATCTGCACCTCGATACTCCCTTTAAAGGCTTAAGCAAGTGGAATTCTGATTTGTCTAAAAGGCTGAAGGATGCGACTTTTAAGAGTTTCAGGAGAATAATTGATCTCTGCTCCGACAAAAAAGTTGATTTTCTGATTATTTCGGGTGATATTTTTGACAGCGAAAACAAAAGTCTGGCAGCACAACTGAGATTCATCAGTGAACTCAGGTCATTATCCGATAAAGGGATACCAACATATTTTATCTGTGGCAACCACGATCCTTTGAAATCATGGCTGGATACTATCAGTTTACCTGAAAATGTAACCCGTTTTGATTCTTCAGCGGTTCAATGCATTACATTTAAAAAAGAGGGTATTGCTATTGCCGATATACACGGAATCAGTTTCAATGAAAAAGCAATCAGCAGGAATCTTGCAGCTGACTTTAAACTGGTTCAGGTTCCTTCTCCCATATCCATAGCCATTCTGCATGGGACTATAGGGGCGCCGGGACCTCATGAAAACTATGCTCCTTTTACCCGGGAGGATGTGGCTGGAAAGGGATTCGATTATTGGGCAATGGGACATATTCACAAAAAGAGGATTGTTTCTGCTTCAAATCCGGCGATATTGTACCCTGGCAATCCGCAGGGCAGGGATTTTGGAGAACCGGGAGAGAAGGGATGTTATCTTGTGGAGATCAGTGAGGACCATGATCCGGTTGTTGAGTTTATCCCCTCTCAGGTTATTCGTTTCGAGAATCTGGAAATCAATATGTCCGCTGTAGGCAAATTAGAATCCCTGCATGAAAAAATAAATGAAGCACTGGAAAAGACAGAAAATTTCAATGAAGAGGCTAGCTACATTTTAAGGATTAACCTTGTTGGACGGACAGGTTTGCACAAATCAATAAATGACAAGGCTGAAATTAATGAACTTGTGGAACTACTCAACGAAGGAGAGCTTGATCAGCAATATTTCAGGTGGATAGACCAGGTTTATGTCAATACCCGGCCTGACATCGACATTGAAAAAATTAAAAACGGAACCGGTTTTTCTGCAGAGATCTTAAAAAAATTCGACACTTATTTTGAAAATAATGAAAAGCTTGCAGAATTGATCCGGAAGGCTGATGAGGATTTTGTCAACGCCCAGGTAAAAAAAGAGGCCGTTGATTTCAGAGACATTTCTGAAAAGGAGTTGCTTGAAAAAGCAAAAATGATCCTACTCGACAAGTTAATAAAGGAAGAATGATCATTAAAGAAATACATATTGACGGATTTGGGATATTCAATAGCTTAAGTATCAAAAACCTGAATAAGGGCATTAATATTCTTACCGGAGAAAATGAGGCAGGAAAATCCACCTTGCTGAAGTTCTTTAAGTATACATTATTCGGGTACCCCCGATTTAAGGATCAAAGAATGCCGCCCGTGTTTGGCGGCAGCCACGGAGGAAGGATAAAGTCAATATTATCCACAGGCAGTGAAGTGGTTTTTGAACGGAAAGGAGATGATAAGATTGCATTATTTTTTGATGGGAACATTTCAACCAATGAGACCCAGTGGCTTCAGTTTCTGGGAAACGCCACAAAGGATATATATGAAAATGTCTTTGCTTTTTCACTTGATGAGTTGTTGGGTATTAATTCATTATCAGTATCGGGAGTTGAAGATAAGATCTTCAGTATCGGTTCCGGAATGGGTAATATATCAATAGGTGAAATTATAAATGACATACAGGGCAACACCGATCAGATTTACAGCCAGAGAGGCAGCAAACAAATAATTCCAACTGTTTATAAATCAATTCAGGACAAAAAGTCAGAGATAAAGGAGATACAGGAAAATTTGCCCAGATATCAGGAGCTTACTGCCACGATCAGGAATCTTACAGAGGAAATTTCTGTGATTGAAAAAAAACTTAAACAAGACAGAAACCAGAAAGGAAAACTTACAGATTACCTGAAATGCTACGAGAGCTTTGTTTACGTAATCAAGGCCGATGAGGAACTTGCAGCATTGCCTGAGCTTCAGAATTATCCCAAGGAAGGTACTGAAAAACTAAAGGAACTGGAGAAAGAGGAAAAAGATCTGAATTCACGGATTGGTGAATTGCAAAAGGGAAGAGCCGGGGATAAAGGAATTGAGGATATTGAAAAAGAGCTGGAATCGATTTTATTCAACAATGATATCCTGGCAGAGAAAGCGAAAGTAAATTTTATTAAGACAAACCTGGAAAAATATAAACAATCTATATCCGACAGGTCAGAGGCTTACATTAAGATAACTGATTTAGACACTGTTATCCATGAAAAGCTTAAAGCTATCAATTCCGGCTGGACAAGGCAAAATATAATTGATTTTACAAATATTATTTCTCATCAGGACAGGATAAAAGCTTTCAGGGAAGAGCTCGACAGTACAAAAAAGGAAAAAATTGAACTTAAAGGCAGGAAGGATGGAATGCTGGCGAGTGCAAGCCGGATCAATCCGGGAAGTGCATTGATATTGATTTCACTTGTATTTCTGCTGGCTTCCGTTCCTGCATTTTACTATTCACTTTATGTTGTGGCAATAATCTGCATTGCTATTGCATTCTTGATCTTTTTCGGGCGAAGGTATCTCATAAAAGAGAATCCGGTTGACAAAATCGATGAAGAACTGTATGAGGCCGGAAATAAGGAAATAGAGTTACAGGAAAGCTACGAGGATTACCTTGAGAAGGAATTGAATCTGCAAAGAACTTTATCAGCTGACTCGGTTCTTGAAATATTCGGGGCTGTTACCCAACTGAAGAAAGACATAGATGAGAGGGATGATCTGGAAAGGAAACAAAAAGAGACGAGAGATCCTTTTATTAAAGATTTTGAAAACATAGTAAAGTCTATTGGTGGTCTGCTCAGGAATAAAGAAGATAATTCCGTTATTGAAACCCTTTTAATTCAGATTACACAGGAATTCGATTTTGCAGAATTGCAGTCGAAAAAACAGAAGGAACTGGAAGATTCATTAGCCCGAAAGAAAAAGGAGCTTGAAATAAACCGGAACAGTCTTACCGTCAATAATGAGACAGTTTCACATTTGTTAAGTTCTGTAAATGCCATGGACAGGGATGATTTCAGAAAAAAATACGAGGATAACTGCAAAATACTTGAACTGATTGAAAAGAAGAGAGCCGCCATCAATACCATTGAAACGATTGCAGGGATAAATATGGCTGATGATTTAATCGATTTTCTTAATACGCATGAGCAGCAGGGCTTGAGGGAGGATATTGCGAACCTGGAAGCAGGCATAGAGTTAATGAACAGGGAACTGAATTCCAAAAACACGGAACTGGGTGAAAAGAAAGGCGAAATAAAAAAAATTGAGGGGGAGTCGGAGCTGGCCGGAAAAATGACCGAACTCGAAACTGAGAGGCAAAAACTGAAAGACGCATACAAAGAGTGGATGACCGGTAAAATTGCCCTGAAAATATTAATGGAGGTGAGGGAAAAATATGAAAAGGAAAAACAGCCCGTTATAATAAAAAATTCCGGCAGGTATTTCGAGAAGATAACAGGAGGGC
>CAYPKL010000528.1:0-6966 GCA_964411285.1 uncultured Rikenellaceae bacterium | reverse complement strand
TGTATTATCCTGTGATTTCTGATATACAAAGCGGTAGTTTACTCCGACATTAATATATTTACTTATCTTGGAATTGACGTTTGATGTAACTGTATACCTTTCCAGATTATTCCTAATATAAATACCATCGTTTTTGTAATGACCTACAGCAAGATAATAATTTGAGTTATCATTCCCTCCTGACACTGACAGGTTGGTTTCCTGAATTTTGGCATTTTGAATATATAATGGTTCTGACCAGTCCTGGGTGGGAAGATTGCCCAGATAACTGGGATCGCTGGGTTTAAAATATGGTTTAAGGTTAAGCAAAGGATTATTTGCGTAAGCTTCTGTATATAGGTCAACGTACTGTTGAACGTTTAGCGTATTATACCTTTTAGGTATGTTTTGTAAACCGTATTTGGTACTGAATTCTACCCTTGGTGCACCTGATTTCCCTCTTCTTGTTGTGATAAGGATGACTCCGTTAGATGCTCTAATACCGTAAATGGCAGCCGCGGAAGCGTCCTTCAAAACCGAAATAGATTCGATATCGTTAGGATTGATAGTTGCCATGATGTTCTGGTTACCCCTTATATCATTCGTACGTCCGGCAGTATTGGCATCATAACCGGTATTAGTGTTAGTCTCGGCGCCTGCTCCATATTCGGTGATGGGAACACCGTCAATAACATATAAAGGTTGGGAGACACCCCAGGTACCAACGCCTCTGATTTGAATGGTTGGCCTGGAATTGGGATTCCCGCCCCCACTTGCTACAAATACGCCGGTCATCTTACCCTGCATAGCCAGTTCCGCACTCTGGCTGGCGTTTGTATTAACAATGTCAGCCGCTTTAACCACAGCAATTGAAGTGGTAACGTCTTTCTTTTCCCTTTGTCCATAACCAATAACGACAACCTCATCCAGTATCCTGGATTCCTCAATAAGTGCGACATCAATAACCGAACCGGCTGATACTTCTATCTCCTGGGATTTATATCCAATGAAAGAGAAAATAAGTGTTGCTTTGGCTTCGGGCAAAGAAATTGAATATTTACCATCAACATTAGTAAAAGCTCCGGTGGTTGTACCTTTTACTATTATATTTACCCCCGGAATGGGGTCACCTGTTTTTGAATCGTAGGTTTTGCCGGTTATAACTCTTTGTTGCATTAACTCCCTGGGAGCGATTACAACGAGGTTATTTTCGAGTACCTTGAAGTCCGCATCAGAAGATCCTAACAAGGCCGTCAGAACTTCTTCCACATTGCGGTTAGTACCATCCATAGTCACTCTCCGATCCAGGTCGATAAAATCTTCATTATAGAAAAACCGGAATTCAGTGTTTTTCTCAATATCATTAAACACATCTTTGATGCTCATGTCCTTAAATGAAAAGGAGATTTTGGAATTTTGGGAGAAGACTGAAGCCGAAACCTGCATCATTCCCAGAAAACAAAGAATTACAGATAGTTTCATGGCCAGTAGGTAGGTTTTATTTGTGGGATTTTTTATCCACTTAGTTAGTTTTTTAAAATTTATCATAGCTTTGCAAAGTTTAAGGGTTTGACAATTCTGCCTGACTTGGGTTTGATAGTTGGCAGAAAACTGTTAATCTGATGACGTGGGAGACTGGCGGGTCTCCCATTTTCGTCAGTAATTACGGGGATTTGTTTTTCATAGGGCTAATTTTTTGGTTTTCAGATATCTCTTTTTTAATTTGTTCTTAACGTTTTATGATACTTATTTTTTTGGCCACTATCTTCAAAGAATACGACCTGGTTATGTAAGATTTCAAACCGTATAGGTGCGGCAATGCATATAGCTTTTAGTACTTGTTCAAGAGATTCTTCCTTCAGGATTCCGGTAAATTTATAACTGTTCAGTACACTATCTCTGAAAGTGATAGTTATATCATATCGGCGTTCAAGTATCGGAACAAGATTAAGCAGCTTTTCACTTTTAAATATCCACCGGCTATCTTTCCATGATGTAGCAAGCTTTGTATCTATCAGGGTATCAATTTTTAAGGGAATAGACTTTATCTTAACTCCCGGATCATTCCCGGTCAGCTGTTTTTTTTGTCTGGGATTGTTTATACTAAGATTTTTGGTGCTTTTAATAAAAACGGCCTTTTGATTTGGCTTAAGAAATATCGGCGTTGATTCCGGTTTAAACCGTGAAGTATTTAATGCATCGATACGCACCTCCCCATTCTCAAGGGTAGTTTCTACAGTGTTTTCATCGTTGTAGGCCTTAACATTAAAGGCAGTACCCGTTGCTGTTATGCTAATATCCGTAGTTTTTACAATGAAGGGAATTTGTTTATTTTCTGCAACTTCAAAATAGGCTTCCCCTTCAAGGTAAATCTCTCTGCCCCCCAATCCAAAATTTCTCTGATAACGCAGTTTTGTCCCTGAATTCAACCAGACAGTACTTCCATCTGATAAAGTAATACAAGACCGTGATCCTTTTGGTGCGAGTGCTTCAAAATATGCAATATCAGATTTTTGTTTTGGGAGCCTGAAAACAAATATACTTCCGATGCCCAGTGCTGCTAAAAGCAGAACAGTTGCTGCCAATTGATATAAAACCGATCTGGGAATCTTTACCTCGGGTTTTGGTATTGGTCTTTTACCATTATCTTCAATTTTATCCAAAAGGTTTTTCCAGGCTTTGTTGGCGTCTGATTCCTTTCTGCTTAGCTGGCTTGAGTTATACCATACTATTCCGATTTCACGGAAATAGTTCATATTATCCTCATTCTCACTTACCCATGCCAATAGCTCCTCTACCTGACTCTGAGTCAATTGATTTGAATAATAACCCGTAATTGCTTCACCAACAGATTCTGATATAATTTGTTCCTTCATATAAAATGTTCTAATTCAATAGACACATAATTCAATGTCAGGTATTACAAGAGATGAGATTTATTCCCGGTAAAAAGATCAGGATAGCAATGAACCGGGGAGATAATCCTTCAGAAGGATACGCAACTTTATCAACGCCCTGTAAATCTGAACCTTTACTGTATTTTCAGATATTTTTAACTGTTGTGCGATCTCCGCATGAGACAGCTCATCAGTGCGACTTAGAATAAAAATCTTTCGACATTTCTCCGGTAAATGTTCTATACTTTGCTCTATTCTATCACTTAATTCGGCAATATTGATACCCCCTAATGGATCAACCGAAGAATCAGGTGCCATTAAGGCATCTAGCCGTTCAATAGTTTCAGTATTCAATTCCGAAAATCGTTTTTGTCTTCTTGTCAGGTAATTCAGGCAATTATTATGAACGCTTTGGTAAAGATAGCCTGAGAGGGATGATGTGATCAGAAGCTTGGTTTGCGACTCCCAAATCTTAACGAAAATATCCATTACAAGATCTTCAGAGGTTGTTTCATTATGGACTATACCCCTGGCATACTTGCATAAGCTGGAATAATAGCTTTTAAACAAGAACTCAAATGATTTCCGATCACCTTTTCTGATTAATTCAATTATATATTGTTCAGAAAGATTTAACATGAAAGATTGGATTGTTATTCATTTCCCGTAAATTGCTGGTATTCATTATCATCTTCTAAGTTAGGCTAAATCATTATATAATACAAATGTTGATCGGAAAACCTCATAGTTGTCTGTTACCGCTCCGCTTTGCGCCAAGTGCCATTATTTATTATAGGTTTCAGATATTTCAGGGTTTTTGACAATGAAATTTCTTCTTGTTCTGTCGGCCAATATTCCAATCCTAAATATCCCTTATATCCGGAATCATTTATTGCGTTTATAATTGAAGAATAGTTGATCTCCCCCGAATAGAGTTCATTTCGGCCGGGTACACTTGCAGAATGAAAATGCCCGATCAGGGAAATATTTTCTTTAATAGTTGAAATAAGGTTTCCTTCCATAATCTGCATGTGATATATGTCATACAGAAGTTTCAGGCCGGGATTATTAACTCTCCTTACTATATCAAAACCGGTTTTTGAAGATGTCAGGAAGTATCCTGAATGATCAACGTGCGAGTTGAGTGCTTCAAGAACCAGAATAATACCCTCTTTATTAACAATTTCTGCAGCTTTCGCAAGGGTATTTGCTACACAGTCAAACTGCTGATTATATGTTCTGCCTGCAATTTCATTTCCTGTACAGGTAATCAGCATTTTACAATTTAACTTATGTGCGATATCGATGGTTTTTTTTAGTCGTTCGAGATACTTATCCTTATCTTCCGGTTTCGTAAGAAATCCGCCAATCAACCCGTCAGGTGAATTTACCACAACATCTGTTATCGTGATATTTATATCCTTACACAGTGAAGATATTTCCACGATATTTTTCCTGCGCGGAATCAAATTTTTTCCGTTAAATTCATGATCCCAAAACCAGAATTCAATTGCATCAAATCCGAGTTTTTTCACCTTTTTAATTTTATCGGATGTGTCGGTACCCGGATAAAAGGGTTCGATGCATAAATCTATTTTTGACATTGTAATCCCTCCTGTTTTATAAATAAGCATTTGCAACTTTTTGAATACCTGAGGTAATCATATCACAATCAGTATCAGTCATTTGAGGCGGAATATCAATATGAATTGATCGTTGAAGAAATTGTATTGTATTGGGATTCATATCTTCACTGTAACGCACCTTGCCTCCCTTTTTCAGATAATAGTCACAGCTATAAGGGCAACCTTCCCGGGTTGCAGTCCATTTATTAAGAATCATTTCCCAATGGCTATAGATATGCCAGTCAGGTACGCTTTTATTATGCATGGATGATACCGCAATACCTTCTGCTTTCAGGGCATCAGCAAATCTGCCGGTTATTTCAGGATCATGAAGAAAAAAAATAAGAACCAGACCAGTATCTCCTTCAGGATCATTTAATCTTCGAAATTCCAATCCATTGATATCTGCCAGTGCATTTTTTATCCGCGACTTATTATATCTCATTTTTGAAATCAGTCCATCCAACCTTTTAAGCTGAACTCGCAGTATGGCTCCGGAAATTTCATTCATCCTGTAGTTAACACCGGGGAAAAGTTCTCCATTGTAGCGGGCTTTGGAAAATCTTTTCTCAGGTCCGCCTGGTCTCCAGCAGGCTGCAGTATCATGATAGGACATGGCTCTTTCATAAAGAAGTTCATCATTAGTTGAAACTACGCCGCCCTCACCGGCGGTAATTATTTTATGGTATTGAAAACTAAAAGCACTGATTTCTCCAATACCGCCAAGCCTTTTTCCCCGGTAAGTTCCCCCTGCAGACTGAGCAACATCTTCAATAACTTTCAGGTTGTGCTTTCTGGCAATGTCTAAAATCCTTGTCATGGCACAAGGGGCACCTCTCATGTGAACGGCAATAATTGCTTTGGTTCTTGGAGTAATCTTTTTCTCCACATCAAGAGGATCTAGGGTAAGGCTCTCATCTACTTCGGCAATGACGGGAATGGCTCTGGCCGCAATTATAGATGCACATGAAGCGAAGAATGTGTATCCGGGAACGATGACTTCATCGCCCGGACCAATTTCCAGGGCAACCAAAGAACAAATCAATGCAGAAGTACATGAATTAGTTGCCAGCGAATGTTTAACCCCGATCTTTTCAGAAAACTCCTTTTCAAATAACTGAACTTTTGATTCAACATTTGTCGGACCATAATAACGAAACAGGTACTTGTCATCCAACACTTGCATTACTGCCGCCTTTTCTTCTTCTCCAATTTCAAGTCCGCCCGGGTACATGGGAATATTAGGGGTAGTTTTCGCCATTCCACCTCCATCAATTGCCAGTTTACTTTTTGGTGACATCATAATCGCATATTTTTATGTAGAAATTCGTCGAAGCTTTATTCAGAAAGGAGTGAATATTCATTAGTTTTGAATATTTAGGATCCATTAGTTGATATATCAAATGTATTTATAGGAACTTTTTTGTAAAATCTACGTCAATCATGTGTAGGTTTGGAATAATCATGTATTATAAGATCAGAGAAAATCGGACCTTGTAAATTGCAGTTTGGAATGTGAAAATATACTCCTAATTTCGTCTGTTACCTTTATATTCGTCACTCTTAATTGTTTTTAACTAACAAATAGCAAATGACAACTTTTAATAAAACTGCAGTTCTTTTTCATACAGCCAGAGGGTTAATTATAATTATCAAATCAAAGTGAACATGGAAATAAATCCTGAAAGACTCTTTACTGATAAAAATGTAACATACATAACTAAGCATTATCAACAGACTAGTTTTACTTCTCCCCGACATTATCATACTGAATATGAAATCGCGGTTATTGAGAGTAGCAAGGGCAAGTTGTTTGTAGGAAATAATATTGTGAATTTCAACTTCGGTGACCTGTTTCTTTTCGGTCCCAGACTGGTTCACGCATTTAAAAACAGTGAGACCGGAAAAACAAAGGACAGGTCTGCCAAAGCCACTATCATATGGTTTAAAACTGATTTTTTTGGCAATGATTTCCTTGACAGAGAAGAAGCAAAAGAGTTAAAAAATTTATTGATCAATACGAAAGAAGGTATTCAATTCATTTGTCCTGATCCGAAAGTTGTTTCATGCATTTTGAACCTGTCTGAAAAAAAAGGACTAAAGGGCATAATTGATTTTGTTTACATTCTGGATCAACTTGCTTCCTGTAATAATTATAAACTATTATCCTTAAAGTGGTATAAGAAAAACTATTACACGTTAAAGGAAGGACGGATTTATGAGATTCTTGAATATATTGAGAAAAACTATTCCAATCAGTCAGTATTTCAAAATGCTATTCAAATGACAAACATGAGTGAGTCTGCGTTTTCCAGATATTTTAAGCATAATACCGAAAAAACCTTTACGCAATATGTAAATGATGTTAAGATTACAAATGTACAGAGACTCCTTATAGAAACTAACCACAAAATTCTGGATATTTGTTATCTGTGCGGTTTCAATAATGTGACCTATTTTAACCG
>CAYPKL010000527.1:0-5712 GCA_964411285.1 uncultured Rikenellaceae bacterium | reverse complement strand
GCCATTAATATCGACGAAGCTGCTGCTGCTGCCGGAATACAAGCTGAAAAAACAGGAACAGTAAAAATTGTGAAATCATCCATTGAGAAGCTGAAGCTGTGCAATAGTAACATCGCAATAGCAATTACCGCCGGGAAAAATGGCAGCTGGTGCTGGGATGGCCACAACCTGAACAAGTTTTCCGCGGTTAAAACAAACGTCGTGAGCACAGCCGGGGCCGGTGATGCCTTTTTTTCCGGTCTGCTTTGCGGACTTGCCCTCCGACTCCATCTTTTCGAGGCACAGCAGCTTGCAGCTCTTGTGGCAGGTTTGAGTGTTATATCACCTCATACCATAAATAAAGATATTGACCGGCAGTCATTGAAATCTTTTATGCAAAGCTCTGATAACCTGTATTCTGAATCTGTAAGAAGAGTGTTGCAGGAATAAATCCACGGAAAAAGGTGCCCGATTTTATCTGATTTATGAGGGTTTCCTCATGAAGTAAATGAATGTTAAACCTTAGCCGGCTCCATTTATAAGACAAAATCGAGAATTCTCTTTACGATCCCTGCAAGTATTAATGCAAACAGGATTTCGAGGATGCATATTGTCAATGCTTTCTTCCATCCATATTCTTTCCACAGAACAGAAATGGTTGCAACACAAGGGATATAAAACATACTGACAACCGCGAGGGTGATCATCTGCTGTGAACTGAGTACATCAGAAAAGTTGGATGTTCCCAGATATGCTGCCAGCATTACAAGTATTAATTCTTTCCGGAGAATTCCAAAAATAAGGAGGATGCCTGTAATTGCAGGAAGACCCAGCCAGGTTACTGTTACCGGACTCATAAACGAGGAAATAACCGGCATCCACCCTGCAAGGTTGATCGCCTGGATTACCACTCCTGAGATCACGACTATCGGAGCCGCGATAAAGACAAATTCCTTCAATGAGTCCCATGTCTGGTAAATTATTGTTTTCAACTGGGGTGTTTTATAATCAGGCATCGGCATAATCAGTTCTACCGGTTCTCCCTTCAGGAATTTTGAAGATATTTTACCTGCTATGAAGATCAGAATAATTGCGAAAACATACAGACCCAGGGCCCACCACAACCCGACATATTTTCCAACAAGGCCGAAAATAATAACCGACACAGCTGAGCAGGGCACCAATGTAACCAGGACCGCAGTGATAAACCTCTCCCGTTTTGATTCCATTATCCGGCACGACATGCACCCCGGAACATTACATCCCAGTCCTATAATAAAAGATATGCAGCCTTTTCCATGTATACCCATTTTATGCATCAGATTGTCCATCAGGAAGGAGATCCGGGCTATATAACCCCAGTCCTCTAAAACATGCAAAATGATATAGAAAGGCAAAATATACGGGAAAGCAATCTGAACCAGGGCAAGAACACTTTCGACCGCCGACCAGCCTAGAGCGGCAGGTATGGTGGTTCCTATATTATTGCTCCACCAGTTGTGCCACTCTTTGAATACCGTGTCGAATAATCCGGAAATCCAGTTGCCAAAACTGAACACAGCAAAAAACATCCCGCCCAGAATAAATATCATAACAAGATAACCGGTGAATTTGTTAGTGGTGATCGCATCCAGCCTGTCGTTTATGGATATTTTCCTGTGCGGTGTGATCTTTACAATTTCCCTTGTAATCTGAGATGCAACGTGGCTTCTTTCATCAGCAATCACAATAGATGAATCATGCCCATGAATTTCTTCCAGATTCTTACAAAGCTGTTCTGTTTTTTCAATAATTTCAGGTTTCTTTTCCCGGATTATTCCTGTTATATCAATATCTTTTTCAAGAAGCTTAATCGAAATCCATCTTGCAGGATATGGAAGATTAATATCATGCAGCAATAATGATAATTGTCTGATGCAATTCTCTATTTCTTTTCCATATCTGTGATTACCATGATTTGTCTTTTTCCCTTTCAGTTCAATAACTTTATCGATAATCCCTGATAGTCCTGATCCACGGGAAGCAACTGTTGGTATCACGGGGGCATTCAGGATATTCTGAAGTTTTTTGAAATCAATCGTGATTCCTTTCTTTTTTGCAAGGTCAACCATATTAAGAGCCATGATGATCGGACATTCAAGCTCTAACAGCTGAAGAGTAAAGATCAGATTTCTCTCAAGATTTGTGGAGTCAATAATGTTTATTACGAAGTCAGGGTGTTGTTGAATAATATATTCACGCGATATTACCTCTTCAACAGAATAAGTGGTTAAAGAATAGATGCCGGGCAGATCAAGTACATCAATTGTGTAATCATTATAATAAAGTGTCCCCTCGCGTTTTTCAATTGTCTTACCTGCCCAGTTGCCGATATGCTGATGGAGCCCGGTGAGATAATTAAACACAGCAGATTTACCACTGTTCCCCTGCCCTGCCAGCACAATATTGATCTTTTTCTCATCTGTCATATCAACTTCACCATTATTTTTGATGCCAATCCCTTGCCCAAAACCAGTCTTGAGCCACTGACTTCGACCTGTACCGGGCCTGAGAAAAGAGTCCGTCTTATGACTTTTATTTCCGTTCCTGTAGTCATACCAAGATCTGCCAGTCTTTTTGTCAGGATTCTGCCACCAAGTACTGATATAATAATTCCGGTCTGACCATCTTCAAGATCAGTTAAAACCGGTTGTTCTTTTTCGTTATGCATCCCGTTTTATTTGTTGCTATATGTGAACATATATTCAATTATAATATTAAAAAAATTACTTTGCTTCAACGTGTCTTAATCCTTCAGCAAAAAGGTTAATAATATGAATATCATCTAGTGCATAGTAAGTTATCTTGCCCACTTTGTTATATTTTACCAGTTTCATGTTTCGTAATATCCTCAACTGATGAGAAATAGCAGAGTTAGTAGTTCCGATTATAACAGCTATATCATGTACGCAAAGTTCATTTTCCTGGCAGAGGGCATATATTATTTTTGTCCTTGTGGAATCGCTCATTGCTTTAAATGTTTCGGCCAGATCGTGAAAGAACCTTTCGGTTTTCATCGCTTTCTTCACCGAAATTACCTTTTCTTTTTCGACACAGGTCAGTTCAGAGGTATCTGAATTTTGCTTTTTCATAAGAAATTACGTATGAACAATTGTTCAATTATAGTACAAATATAGATTATTCCTTTGGAAAACAGTTTTTTAAGGTAATTATTATTGTTCTTTTGCATAATTCACGTAACAAAGTTTTCCGGGACGTTTTGAATCTACCCCTCTTCAATCCCGCGAGCCGGGATGCAAAACCAGCTTCTTCCATGCCTGATGTCTTATAAGGCAGGCTAAAACCAGTGAATAATCTCTTTATCTTTTCATTTCGCAAATTGAGTAAGCATAAAAAGAGTGTAATTTCCAAGGTTTTATTGTACCTTTGATGAATTATACAGCTTCATGATTCTGTGCATTTCTCTGGCAACCGTACAACCGGCTGTTTATCGCTGCACATTATTATGCATTTAAGCTGAAAAAGATGTAATCAATAACCAAATAAAGAATATGGGAAGATCGCAGGAAACATTCGGTAAAAAAGAAGTAAGAAGCAAGAAAGAGAAAAAGAGAAAAGAGAAAGAGCAAAAGCGTGCAAAGAAGAAAAGTGAAGGTAAGAGGAACAGCTTTGATGATATGATAGCTTATGTCGATGAATTCGGAGTGATTTCCGACACTCCCCCTGATCCTGATAAGAAGACTGTTATTGTTGCTGAAAATATTGAGCTTAAAATAACAAAGAACAATCCCGAAAACACTCCCGATTTTGTACGGAAAGGGGTGGTTACATTCTTTAATGAGTCAAAAGGTTATGGCTTTATCCGTGATCTGGAATCACGTCAGAGCGTATTTGTTCACGCAAATAATCTGCTGGACCTGGTAAAGGAAAATAATGTTGTTGTTTTTGAATTGGGGAAAGGGCCAAAAGGGCCTACTGCCTTGAAAGTTAAACTATTTAAGGAATAATCCTGTATTTATAATAATTTAATTATCTTTGCGCGCTAATTAACAAAGTGGTTTCCACAAGCGTTGCAAGGCATTTTGCCCAGTCTGTATTTGAGTTCATTTCAGCCGGGATAACAAATCCATCGCTCCCGGAAGCACATCATAAAACTATTTAATGATCAATTTTGAAGAAATGGGATTCACTCCCGGTATTCTGAAAGCAATTCAGGACCTCGGATTTGAAAAACCTATGCCGGTACAGGAAAAAGTAATCCCGCTTATGCTGGGAGAAGCGGGTGATATTATTGCCCTGGCACAAACAGGAACAGGAAAAACAGCAGCTTTCGGCCTGCCTCTGGTTCAGTCAACAGACACCGAAAAAATGAGCACCCAGGTACTTGTGCTCTGCCCCACACGTGAACTATGTATGCAAATCACAGAAGATCTTACCGATTACGCCAGACACACAGGCAATTTAAGAATTCTTGCAGTTTACGGAGGTGCAAGTATTGAAAATCAAATAAGGGAGTTAAAGAAAGGTATACATATAATCGTTGCCACGCCCGGAAGACTGATCGATCTGATTGGACGCAGAGCCGCAAAACTTAATAAAGTTAATACAGTAATTCTTGATGAAGCTGATGAAATGCTGAATATGGGATTTCTGGACAGCATAAATGAAATTCTTGAGGAGGTTCCGGAAGGCAGAAGAACACTTCTGTTTTCAGCAACTATGTCAGCTGAGATAGCATCCATTGCAAGGAAATACATGGACCATCCGATTGAAGTTACAATTGGTGCGAAAAATTCATCTGCTGAAAATGTAAGTCATGTGTACTATCTGGTCCATGCAAAAGATAAATATAAGGTGCTTAAGCGCATTGCCGATTTTGAGCCCGATATTTACGGTATTGTTTTTTGCCGTACCCGTAAGGAAACCCAGGAGATTGCATCTAATCTCATAAATGATGGTTATAATGCTGATGCTCTTCATGGCGACTTGTCGCAGGCGCAGCGCGACGCTGTCATGCAGAAATTCAGGCTCAGGAATCTCCGTCTGCTGGTAGCAACTGATGTTGCAGCACGCGGACTGGATGTCGACGATCTTACTCATGTTATCAATTTCAGCCTTCCTGATGACGCAGAGATCTATACTCACAGATCCGGCCGCACGGGAAGAGCCGGCAAAACAGGAATATCAATTTCGCTCGTTCATCTCCGCGAAAAGCATAATCTCCAGAAAATAGAGAAACTGACAAGAAAACCTTTTAAAGCCCAGTCTATTCCAACAGGAAGTGAAATATGCGGCAAACAGCTTTTCAACTGGGTAAGTAAGCTTGAGTCTGTCGCAACTGATCATAAGGAGATTGAAAAATTTTTACCTGAAATAAAATTAAAACTGGCCGGACTTGACAGGGAAGAGTTTATCAAAAGGGTTGTTTCCCTTGAATTTGACAGATTTCTCGATGATTACCGGAACGGGGAAGATCTTATTGATCCTGTTCCTGAAAGAGAGGGAAGTTTTGAAAGATCGCGCAGTAAAGGTTCCCACGGAAAGTACCCGGGAAATTATTCAAGGTTGTTCATAAATCTTGGAAAGGCAGATGGCTTTTACGCGGAGCAGCTGATTGATCTTGTAAACACGAGCATCAGAGGTAGAAAAATACCGATTGGAAAGATCGATCTGTTAAAGTCCTTTTCCTTTTTTGAAGTTGAATCGGGGCATGCTGATGAAATTATAAATGCA
>CAYPKL010000526.1:0-2697 GCA_964411285.1 uncultured Rikenellaceae bacterium | reverse complement strand
GTGGTTCTTAAGAAACCTGTTCAGGTGGTAAATCTGGTTGACTCGCCTGAAGATACTTTTAATCAGCACAGGAACCTTTTTATAATCGAAGATAATGCTGATTTTCAGATTATTATTTGCGATCACACTCTCTCACCACAGAAATTCCTGACAAACGCAGTTACAGAAATCCATGTGGGTGAAAATGCTAATTTTGATATAATACGGGTGCAGAATGAACACAATAACGCATGTAAAATCACACATACTTTTATTCATCAGGAGAGGAACAGTCGTGCATCTTCCAACAACATAACCCTGCATGGCGGTCTGGTAAGAAATAATACCTATCATTTTCTGGGAGGCGAGGGCGCGGAATGTAATTCCTATGGTCTTTATCTTTGTGATAAATGGCAGCATGTCGATAACTTTGTAAATGTCGATCATGCATTTCCAAATTGCACCAGTAACCAGCTTTTTAAAGGTGTGCTTGATGATATGGCAACAGGGGCATTTAACGGAAGAATATATGTTGCCCCCGGAGCACAGGGAACACTGGCTTATCAGAAAAATAATAGTATCCTTCTCACCGATGACGCCAAAATGGATACAAAGCCTCAGCTTGAGATTTTTGCGGACGATGTAAAATGCAGCCATGGCGCTACTGTCGGGCAGCTTGATGACAATGCACTTTTTTATTTGCAGTCGAGGGGAATTGATAAACGCCAGGCAAAGCTTATGCTCATGTTTGGATTTGCTCATGAGGTGATCCAGAATATTAATGTTGAAGCTCTTCGCGAAAGAATGGACAACCTTGTCATGCAGCGGTTGAAAGGGGAACTTTCACGCTGTGCAAGCTGTATGGTGAAATGCGGATAAATAGTCAGAAAGTTGAAAGACATTGAATACATAAGGGCTGATTTTCCGTTGCTTGGGGAAAAAGTTTATAATAAACCGCTGATCTATTTCGACAACGGAGCCACAACGCAGAAACCTCAGTGTGTACTTGACGCAGTAACGGAAGTCTACACCAGCTACAATGGTAATGTCCACAGGGGCGTTCACGCCATGAGCGATATGACCTCCGAGGCCTATGAGAATGCAAGAGAAAAAGTCAGATCGTTCATTAATGCCGGTAAGAGGGAGGAGATTATTTTTACCTCAGGTACAACCGGTTCTATTAACTGTGTTGCTTTTTCTTTCGGTGAAAGATATATCAATCAGGGCGATGAAATAATTGTAAGTCATCTTGAGCATCATGCGAATATTGTCCCATGGCAGATGATGTGCCAGCGTAAAGGGGCTGCGCTTCGTGTAATTCCGGTCAATGATAAAGGGGAGCTGATAATCTCTGAATACAGGAAGCTTCTTTCGGAAAAGACCAGGCTGGTTGCCGTTACTCAGGCATCAAATGCACTCGGGACCATTGTCCCCCTGAAAGAAATTATTGAAACGGCACATTCCCGGGATATCCCGGTGCTGGTAGATGGCGCCCAGGGTGTTCAACATGGCATAGTTGATGTAATATCGCTTGATTGTGATTTTTATGCCTTTTCCGGACACAAGATCTACGGGCCGACCGGGATAGGCGTTCTTTATGGCAAAGAAAAATGGCTTGCCGAATTGCCTCCATACCAGGGTGGCGGGGATATGGTTGAAAAAGTGACATTCGAAAGGACATCTTACAATGAACTTCCCTTCAAATTCGAAGCAGGGACAATGAACTATGCAGGCGCCATAGGGCTCGGAAGTGCGCTTGATTATGTCCTGGAAACCGGAAGGGTGGAAATTGCCGCCCGCGAAAAAATGCTCCTTGACTATGCAACCGGGAGGTTGTCGGAAATCAGGAATTTAAAAATATACGGTAATTCTGAAAATAAGATCTCTACAATCTCCTTCCTTCTGAAAGATATACACCAATACGACACAGGGACAATACTGGACAAAATGGGAATTGCTGTCCGGACAGGTACCCATTGCGCCCAGCCTGTAATGGACCGGTTTGGAATTGAGGGAACTGTCAGGGTTTCGATGTGTTTTTATAATACCAGGGAAGAGATCGATGTTCTTGGCACGGGAATTGAAAAGGTGATCAGCATGTTTTCTTAAAAGAGATCATGACAATTATAGAAATTCAGGATAGCATCATTGATGAGTTTTCGTTGTTCGATGACTGGATGGATAAATACAGCCTGCTGATCGATATCGGAAAAAACCTGCCGGTTATTGATCCTAAATTTAAAACGAAAGATTATCTGATAGAAGGCTGCCAGTCAAAGGTTTGGCTTCATCCTGATTATGACGGCAAAAAAATTTCCTTTACTGCCGACAGTGATGCCATAATTACCAGAGGCATTGTTGCCCTGCTGATAAAAGTGCTCTCCGAACGTACACCTGATGAGATTATCGCAGCTGATCTCTATTTTATTGACAGGATAGGGTTGCGGCAGAATTTGTCACCCACCCGCTCAAACGGATTGCTTGCAATGGTGAGACAGATAAAATTGTATGCGATGGCTTATAAAGCCAGAGGTAGTTAATGTACCGGCGAATTGCTATTTCGAATTTCGGATTTACGATTGCGGATTTTCAAATCCGAAATCCGCAATCCGCATTCCGAAATCAGGATGGTTGCAAACTATAAGTTCACTAAATCATTTTACATTATGGATCCATCAGAACAACTTGAAATTGAAACCAGAATTGGACAGGTTCTTA
>CAYPKL010000525.1:0-9911 GCA_964411285.1 uncultured Rikenellaceae bacterium | reverse complement strand
CGGATATCGGCGCCATGCCAGAGACCGCCGATTAACATAGTAATCATCAGGTTCAGATTTGTCCTGAACCTGCCTTTCCTGTTTCCACCGAGAGGAATGTACAGGTAATCCTTAAGCCAGCGTGAAAGTGAAATATGCCATCTTCTCCAGAAATTGTCTATCCCTGTGGCTTTATAAGGAGAATTGAAATTTACAGGTAATCTGAATCCCAGTATTAATGCCAGCCCGATAGCTATATCGGTATATCCCGAAAAATCGCAGTATATCTGCAATCCGTAACCGTATATTGCCATCAGATTCTCAAATCCGGAATAAGCAGATGGAAGATCAAAAACCCGGTCGACAAAATTAATGGCAATAAAATCGGAGATGATGATTTTTTTTATTAACCCTTTTGAAATAAGGAACATAGCGTGGCTGAATTCCCTTCTGGCGAGATGAAATTGAGTATGAATCTGTGGTATGAATTCCGAAGCACGGACAATTGGTCCGGCCACAAGCTGAGGAAAAAATGAAACATAAAAGCCAAAATCAATAACATTTCTTACAGGTTTAAGTTTTCTTCTGTAAACGTCAATTGTATAGCTTAATGACTGAAATGTAAAAAATGATATGCCTACCGGGAGAACGATACTCCTGATATCAAAATTTGTCCCCAGCAGGTTATTTGAAAAATTAGCCAGAATGTCCCTGACAATAAAGTCAGTGCCAAAAATGTCATTTATTGCGTGAACAAAAAATCCGGTGTATTTAAAATAGGCAAGGATACCAATATTTGATATAATGCTGATAATGAGAAATAATCTTCGTTTGATCCTGGTGTCAGAATTATTTATTAAAATACCACAGGTAAAATCGATAAGAGTGACAAGAATTAAAAGCAGCAGGAATAGTCCGCCGGTTTTATAATAAAAGAACAGACTGACCAGAAAGAGATATAAGTTTCTGAAAAAAAGTCGTTTATAAAAAATACTGTATCCTGCAAGCACAATAAGGAAGAAAATCCAGAAAGCAGAAGCTGAAAAAATAAAAGGCTTTGCCGGATCATAGTTGAATATTGTTGATAATAAAATTCTGAAAAAGCTTTCCTCTTCAGTTGTACTTTCTTGATTAATATTCTGTTCGACCTGAATTAATGTACTTGTATCTGCAACAATGCTCTGGCTGGCAACTACTAGGGAATCACTTTTTAAAATTGTGAACAGGTCCGACATCATAATTCTGGCAAGAGTATCAGCGCCGCGATCCGTAAAATGCACATAATCTTTTTTTGCCAGCGAAGGATCCATATTGAACCATTTTACTATGGACCCGCTCCCTCCCATTGCTTCTCTTGCATCCCAGAAAAATGCGCCTGCCTGATCCGAAGCATTCTTCTGGGCTTTAATTATATCGGGTAAATTTGGATATGTTCTGATAACATCTCCGGTTCCATAGGCCATATCAGTAACACTGACTACAAGCAGAGGAGTTCGGGGTAAAACATCTTTCAACAATGACAGTTGACGGTACAATCCTCTCTCATAATAGGAATAATCGTCCCTTGCATTCTTAACTATATTCAGACCATAATGCAATACCACAAGGTCGGGAGAAAGGAACCGGTATGCTTCCCGCAGGTTGTCCCTGTCAACCATTGTAAATTCAAGGCCTGCACTACCCCTTTGTGGTATATTATCTACCATAATTCCTGTTTTGCTTTCAATGCTTATTCCATAAATGTCAGGACTGGTTTTACCAAGAAAATCAATAAGAATATCTTTCGAATTATAGAGAGGACAACTAAATTCCTTAATGTCAGTACTTCTTTTCAGCGTATCAATTGTGACCGGCATGTTTCCTCCCCGTATTTCTATCTTTACATTATCCTGTGTGTTCCTGTAAAGTATTCTTAGAAGGTCGTATTTCAAGGTTGTGGAATCAGCAAATTTAGAAGGTACTATCCTGATCCATGCATTAACAGGAGTTGCTGATCTTATTCCGTCAGGTAAAAATCTGCAGAATGCCATGCATGGACCAAAGTTGTTATGGGTTATCTCACCGTTTTTAAAAGACAGGTAGTTATACCGGTTCCAGTTTGAAGAGGCTCTGATAAAGATTGATTTAGTGTAAGTAACCGGCATTACCGGAAGAAACAGACCCGGACCTGTTCCCCTGCGACCTTTCCTCAATCCTGATCTGAGAAATGCAGTGAGCCTGTCTCCCTCAATCTGCGAATCGCCGTAATACATTATCCTTACCTGACCTTCAGAGTACCGGAGAGAATCCATAAATTGTTTTAAAGGATCAGCTACAAGAGTGTCAAGAGGTGCAATAACTGTATCCTTTTTTATGACAGTCTCCTGAGCAGTCTTGGAAATAGTTTCAGGAGAAGAATTTTGTACTGTTGCTGCAGTATCTCCTCCGGAAAGCCTATGGATAAGCTCCGGGGGAAAAAGGCTTACCGGTGTAGGAAGGTTAAGATGCTCCGGAAGAAAATAAGAAAGACCTGTAAAGCAGATCAGAAAAATCAGTAATAATAAAAAGGATCTGAAAGGACGCATCTTGTAAAAAGGGATCAGCTCTTCTTTTTAATTCGTAATTTCTGTCCGATCTGGATTTTACCCGGATCAGATATGTTATTTAATGATAATACATCGCCGGTACTCACATTTTCAAACATCTTTATAATATCCCATATAGTATCGCCATAGCGAACTGTATAGGTTATATAATCTCCATCCGATCCGGATTGAACAGGTGCAGAAATGGCATTTGCAGTAGCAGATTTCCCTGCCATTTGTTGTTTTTCCGCAAAAGTCATCGAATTTATTCTGGAAAAATAATCTGATTTTGAAGGATCAACATAAATTGCAAGCTTTTGGCCGGCACGGATAGTATTCCGGTAAATATTATTCCAGGATCTTAAATCTGAAAGGCCGACTCTGTACCATTCAGCAATATAACCAAGGTTATCCCCGTCCCTGACTGTATATAAAATTCTGGTTTTGCCTTTGACATCTGCAGGGATATAGGCAGAACGGGAAGGATCTGCTGTCCTGTTGATTCTGGAAAGGTACAATTCAGGTTTATAGTTTCTTATTGTATCATTCAGATCGATGAAATCACCCAGGTGGCTCATCGGCAGAGTTAATGAAAATGCTTTTGTCGATCCCGGAACAAGACCGGTTTTGTATTGGGGATTTAAAGCCCGCAGCTCCCCAAGAGGAATATCCATAACTTCAGATATCTGGTTAAGATGTACATCCTTCCTGACCATAATTGTATCAGTCGATATGGGGATGTTAAGGGGAAGAGGTCTGATATTGTGATCCTGGTAAAAATTTACTGCATAGGTCGCAGCAACATATTGCGGGATAAAACCCCTTGTTTCCCTTGGAAGTCTGTAATATATCTCCCAGTAATCCTTTTTGTTTCCCGACCGTCGTATTGCTTTGTTTACATTACCGGGACCGCAGTTATAGGCTGCTATTACCAGCATCCAGTCGTTATAAATATTATACAGATCTTTTATATATTTTGCAGCGGCATATGTGGCTTTGACGGGATCCCTTCGTTCATCGACAACCGAGTTGATTGTCAGACCATACATGCGGCCTGTACTGAACATGAACTGCCATAAACCTGTTGCACCGGTATGCCTGTTAACAGCATTCGGATTCAGAGCTGATTCTATTATTGATATGTATTTTAATTCAGATGGCAATCCAAATGAATCGAAGATATTCTCCATCATAGGAAAATAATAGTCAATCAGTCCCAGAACAGCGCTGAAATGTTTTCTTTGTTTTATTGTGTATACATTTATATGATTTTTAATAATGCTGTTATACGGGAGTTTAATTAAAGAATTAATCTTACTTAGTCTCTGGACATAGACAGAATCGGAAAATTCTTTTATAACTGAATCGGCTGAAAAATCGTGAGGCGCATTTTTAAGTGCCATCCTTACGTACCAGCTGTTAACAAGACTATCAAGGTCCCTGGTTATCTTTTCCGAGTATATTTCTGAATTAAGGATTATAGTATCATTAACAGGAAAGGCTTTGCTGCAAAGTATTGTCAGAAGCAATGCCATCAGTAATGTTTTATATTTCATTTTTCAGAAGTCATTAAAATGTGTAAACCAGGCATAAATTAAATCCGGTTCCCGTTATTCCGGGAACCGGTAACTGAAGAGGCGATAATGTGAGGTCGAGATTATCGGTTATATCATAATTGAACAGGCTTGCGTCTACATTGGCATCGAGGACTGATACCAGGTACCATGCAGCAATGCCGATATAGGAGAGATCCCTGTATTTTTTATAAGAATCGACCGCTGACCGCAACTGGTCCTCAATCCAGGAAGCTGACGAAGGATCAAAAGTATCAGGGTGAAGAATAGGGTCATATTCTGAAGGGTCAGTCTTTATAAAGCGGATATATGATGAAGTTTCCGGAATTTTATCGGTAAAGTCCTGGTAAGCCTTCATCATATTATTATAGTTTGTTGTATAAAAGCTGATACTGTAGGCGAGGGCACCGAATCCTGCATAGACCAGTGGTATTTTCCAGTATTTCCTGTTATAAACCTGTCCCAGGCCCGGGAAAGCTACCGCAAGCATGGTGGCTTTAAGCGGCACAGGTTTGAAAGTGTGTTTCGGGGGATTTGAAATGTTAATAGTATCCTGTGCAAAGATGTTATGCAACGGACAAATCATATACAGGATGAGAATAATAAGTATTTTATAAACTGCTCTCAAACTAAATTATACCGGTGTTTAATAACACTAGCGTGAACCGGATCGACAAATATAATTATTTTCAGAAGTTAAGACTGTCAAATACCCCTAAAATGCGTTCCATCTCTTCAGGATTTTCAAAGGGAATGACAATCTTTCCTTTACCCAGTTCATTAATCCTGAAGTTCACTTTTGTTGAAAAGATCCGGTTAAGATGCTCAGAAAGCTGCTTAAAATCATCATTAAGTTTTTTTCTTCTCTCATTTTTTGCGGGATCCTTGATTTTTTCAGAATGAAGCTGTCTGACAAGTTCCTCTGTTTGTCGCACAGAAAGATCGTCGTTTACGACATGGTAATAGACGTCCATCTGAATTTTGGGATTCTCGATATTGACAAGAGTACGGGCATGGCCCATCATAAGATGTTTATTCCTGATCCCGAGCTGAATTTCGGCAGGGAGTTTAAGGAGCCTCATGTAATTTGCGATTGTTGAGCGTTGTTTACCAACCCTGTCACTTAGCTGTTCCTGTGTCAGCCTGCACTCTTCAATAAGTCTTTGAAAGCTTATTGCAACCTCAATTGAGTCAAGATCCTCACGCTGAATATTTTCAACAAGTGCAAGTTCAAGCATAGCCTGATCGTCTGCAGTCCTGATATATGCCGGAACATGAGTCAGCCCGGCGAGCCGTGCGGCCCTGAGACGTCGCTCGCCTGCAATCAGCTGATATCTTCCATTCTCCGATTCCCTCACGGTAAGGGGTTGTACAATACCCAGCTTCTTTATTGAAGCTGCAAGTTCTTCAAGCGCCTGCTCATCAAAATGAGTGCGCGGCTGGAATGGATTGCCATCGATGGAGTCGACGGAAATATCAAGATTAGCTTCGACTTTCTTTTCAAGGATCTCTTTCTCTACCCCATCTATCAAAGCTCCGAGACCTCTTCCGAGTGCGTTTTTCTGTGTCATAATAAAAATGGTTTCAGGTAAACAAAAATGACCTGTTAAGCATTAACACGGGCTTCCTGTTTTTCTATTAGCTCCCTGGCAAGATTAAGATAATTTACAGTACCTCTTGAATCAGCATCGTAAAGTATGGCTGGCTGTCCGAAACTGGGGGCTTCCGAAAGCTTTACATTTCTCTGGATGATTGTCTGGAACACCATCTGCTGAAAATGTTTGTTTACTTCTTCAGCAACCTGGTTTGACAATCTTAATCTCGAATCGTACATCGTAAGAAGGAATCCTTCAATTTCAAGATCAGGATTAAGATTGTTCTGAATAATTTTAATTGTATTCAAAAGCTTTCCAAGCCCTTCCAGTGCAAAATACTCACATTGAACAGGTATTATTACTGAATGTGCTGCTGTCAGTGCATTAACAGTAAGAAGCCCCAAAGAAGGTGAACAGTCAATAATCAGATAATCGTAATTTCCGGAAATCTTAGCCAGAATTTTTTTAAGTATCTTTTCACGTTCCGGTCTGTCGAGCATTTCTATTTCAGCTCCCACAAGATCAATATTTGAAGGTAAAACTGAAAGATTGTCGATACCACAACCCATTAATGCTTCCGCCGGTTCCTTTCCATCGATAAGACAATCATACACCGTGCATTTAATCTGACGGGTATCAACTCCAATCCCTGATGTGGCGTTTGCCTGAGGATCAGCGTCCACAATAAGTACCTTCTTCTCAAGCGCAGCAAGGCTCGCTGCAAGATTAATCGCAGTAGTCGTCTTTCCTACCCCACCCTTCTGATTTGCTATCGCAATGATTCTGCCCATTTTATTTATTAAATTTACACTTCAGTTTCGAGTTTCAAATTTACTACATATGAACTTCAGGCTCCGGCCGTAATAAGTGGAATTGTAAACATTTCTTTTACGGTTTTCAACACGTTATTAACATCACACTCGATTGATAATCCCTCTATCTAATTGAATAATTGAAGCTTGGTTGCAATTTTTAGTTTATACAAAATTAAACTCCTCATACCGTTATATTTGTGCAATTATTTACATATTTGTTCATTAAATTAAACAGGGTGGAAAAAAATCCGGGAATTCAGGAGTGGTTTACAATCGTAAATCCAAATGCCGGAAACGGCAAGGGGCACAAAGACTGGAACAGAATATCTGAACTTCTAAAAAAAAACCAGATTCTTGTAAGTGTGAAGTTTACAGAAAAAAAAGGTCAGGCCATTGAATTTACAAGGGAAGCGATCAAAAACGGATTCCGTAAAATTATCTCGGTTGGCGGTGATGGAACTCTTAACGAGATAGTAAATGGCGCCCTTCAGCAGGATTACTGTTCATCCGGGGAAATTACCCTGAGCATGATACCGGTAGGGACAGGAAACGATTGGGGCCGTATGTTCGGTATTCCGCTGGTTTATGAAGGAGCTGTAAAGGTCATCAGCGAATTCAAATGCATGAAGCATGATATTGGAGTAATTTCTTTCTATTATGGTGAAAAGAAAGAAAAAAGATTTTTCATAAATATTGCAGGACTGGGATTTGAATCTGTTGTAGTTAAAAAGACAAATAAACAGAAAGATGAAGGGAAAAGCGGTAAGGCAATATATTTCTACAACCTGCTTTCAAGTCTAATTTCTTACAGGAACACGGAGGTCGACTTTGTAATCGACGGAGAAAAAAGAACCAGCAGGATATTCTCAATCAATGTCGGCAATGGCAGGTATTGCGGCGGAGGAATGCGACAGACACCTGAAGCCGTTCCTGATGATGGATTGCTTGATATTACAGTTATTAAGAATCTAAGCAAGATTGATATAATAAAGAGCCTTAAATTACTTTACGACGGCACTATTTTAAGCCACCCGAAAGTTGATGGATATCGTTCGAAAGGATTATCAGTAAGCTCGGATTCCCTGCTTTTACTTGAGGCTGATGGTGAATCGCTGGGGCACACACCTGTTGAATTCGGTATTATTCCTTCAGCTATAAATATTGTTTACGCGACAAAGCTTATTCAGTAATACTTATCTCATATAGCTTCGGCCATCGTTTTCCGGTGACAAATATCCTGTTGTTCACGGCATCGTAGGCAATTCCGTTCAGAACATCGGCATTTGCTTTTATCCTCTCCGACTCAGGATAAACAGAAGCAAGGTCAATATATGAATTTACTTTACCTGTCTCAGGATCAATACGTGCAATCAGATCACTCTGCCAGATATTGGCCCAAATCTCACCTTTTATATATTCAAGCTCGTTAAGCTGATCAACTTTCTTTTCATTATCATACACCTCGATCCTTGATACCAGGTTAAACATTTCAGGTTCAAAAAAATAGATAATATTAGTCCCGTCACTCATTGCGACTCTGTCATTTATTGTGGTCAAACCCCAGCCCTCCGTCTGATAATAAATTTTATTAATAGTTTTGAAAGTTGTCTTATCATATACAAAACCGACTTTGTTCCTCCAGGTAACCTGGTAAATCCTATCTTTAAAAAGGGTTATCCCCTCTCCAAAAAGCGATGTTTCCAGATTATGCTGCCTCACCACTTTGCCGGTTTCCGGTAATACCTCCCTCAGGCTCGATCCGGCTTCCTGACCGGTACCTTCATAAAATAAACCATCATTATAAAAGAGTCCCTGTGTAAATGCATCAGGATCATGAGGATAAGTATGAACTATTTTATAACTATCCTTCTTTGGGATCACATCAGAATAAATGATCACGAACCTGGTGATTGTCTGGATCTTACCTTTTGTATAGGCTACGGCTTTGACCGGTTTCCGGCCTGCAGTAAGAGTCAATGTTGATGGTACGGCACATTCCCACGGTTCCGATTTTATAAGACTGACAAGCTGCCCGTCGAAAATTACCCTTACTGAATCAGGGGTCTGATTTCTGCTCACTGATTCAATCGAAACCTTAATCTGATCTTTAAGCTTGTATTCCGAATTCTCTCCGGGAATTACCATTTTTATGAATCTTTCGGAAACGGCAGCCGGATCCGGGGTATTAACACCGGTGTATTTATACCTTTCCTTGCCGGGACTTCCGGAGCAGGAAACTATCCAGATAAGTGGTAATAAAACTAAAAACGGAAGTAAATATCCTGAGTAAACCTTTTTTACCTTTTTATTCATTTCTCCTGAATAAACGACGTAAACTGCTTTTTCTGGCTGCTGCTATCTGCCTTTCCATCTCCTTCTCGTGAAGATCGAACGGGACAAGAATCTGCCATATTTCGCTCCATCCGGGAAATCCTCCTACATTTTTATCATCAATAAATATGTCAGCATCAATCTTACGGCTGATTGAATCATCAAATATTTCCTCAGGGTAGTTCTTGTTAACTGCATAAAACTCAATTCCGTTTTTCTGACAGTATTCAACAGCTTCTTCAAGTTCCTTGCCGGCCCGGAAGGTCCATAAAATAAGCCGTGCACCAAGCTTATTAAGTTCCCGGAGAGTCTGAAAAGCAAAAAGCTTCTCTTTACCAATCCCGGGATACTCATGTTCTACAATAGTGCCATCAAAATCAACAGCTATCTTTATGTTCCTGAAATTGACCATCTGGACAATATTAACTGTTGCAAATCTAATAAAAAAGAGCAAACATCAACCTCAGGGAGAATCAAACATAAATAAATGATGATGTCAGTTAATTTAATATATCTAATTTTGTCAACTGTTAAATCAAAAAGTCATGTTACATCCTTTGAAACACGTCCCTAACTTTATTACATCCCTGAATCTGGCGGCAGGATTCATTGCAGTCATTTTAGCAGCTAACGGCGATCTGATGGCTGCATCATATTTTATTCTTGCAGCAATGATATTTGATTTTATGGATGGTTTCTCCGCGAGGCTTCTCAAGGCTTACTCCGCAATTGGAAAGGAGCTCGACAGTCTTGCAGATGTTGTTAGCTTCGGGGTTGCCCCAGCTGTGATTATCTATAAGCTGATCAGTACATCAGCACCTGCATTCTCATCCGGAACAACAGGAGCGTTATCACTTACAGGCTCTTTATTGACGTGGTTTGTTCCGGTTTTAATGCCGGTGTGTGCAGCTTTGCGACTTGCAAAATTTAACATCGATACTACCCAGACCACCTCATTCAAAGGATTACCCACACCGGCAAATGCCCTGGCTGTGATTTCGGTGATAATAGCTGCCAACTTTTCCGATATTCCGGTATTAAAATCATTTATTG
>CAYPKL010000524.1:0-5675 GCA_964411285.1 uncultured Rikenellaceae bacterium | reverse complement strand
GCCTTTATATCATTATCCTGGTACAGGGCCTGTGCGTTTCCCGGCGCCCAGTAAATAAGCCCCCAATTTGCTTTTGAAGGGTCGTTCTGAAACAGTCCGGAATTGAAATAGAGCCAGTCCAGTAAATTTCCGGCAATTAACTTACTACGGTCATCATTATCCATTTCTCCCCTGAGAGCAAATGCCAGGGAACTTTCACCATTTGAATCGCTGCGAAGCCACCAGCGCGAAGGCTGACTTCCATCAAGGTGAACCTCCGACGCAATCCCTTCCAGGAGTCCATGGCTTCCGTCGCCTGGCTCCGACAGGGGCTGAGGCGCTGCATTATTAACTGACGGAACTGTTGTAAGCATATTAGAATCGTTAAGATTCCATAGCTGCTTATATTCTTCCCATCCTTTTTCGCTAAGAAGCATCCCGGCAATTGTATGCCAGTCGATTCCCCTTCTGACAGCCCGGCGGGCAGCATCTGAAGGAAGCTTCTGGCGACCGGTAAACGAAGGCCGGACATCAGGAGTCCAGTTAAGATGGTACACTGAAGCTTTTTCTCCGGCAACAAATTGTAAAATATATGTCCAGATTGCCCGGATCGACTCTTGGGGGGCATAACGCGCTGTAATAAATTGACTTAATTTAGTCGTAGACACAAGCAAACTATATTCAGGGACCTTAAATAAAATGGCTCCGGCATCCGGACTATCCAATCCAAAAACAGCATGATCGAATCCGGCAACCTTCCCGACCGAAAGGAGTGGAACTCTTATTTTTACCGGTATATAATTGCAGTCGTGAATACAGAGGATTTGCATACTGTCAAGGTTTTCAATTGAGCCGGTGGTGACCACTACCCTTTCCAGCTTAGTTCGCTGTGGCGCTCCGGTTTTCATGCCGGGCAGATAGGACGGATATTCGATAAACACTCTCAGCTTCTTATCCCTGGCTTTATTGAAAAGTGATGAGTCGATTGAATTTGTATTTTCAGGATATCCATCGGCTAAAATCATTACGCCTGATCCTTCCGGTGCGTTTGTTACAACTTCTTCAGGGGTATCATACCGGGTACAGGTTATACCATTTTCTTTTAATGTACGGTAAAGGTCATTGTTTTCATTACAACTCAGAAAGATGACGTTCCTGCTTCCCAAAGAGCATCCCTGTAGTGCAGCTAGAAGGATTATCAGGAAAAACCAGCGGGGGATTATTAACCATGCATCGTGGATTCTTTTCATATGATTCTTAAAAAGCGGTAATTCATCTGTGCCATTTAAGGTTTCCCTCAAACTTTTCAATCGGTAAGGACAAATATAATGTACATGAAAATGTCAGATCGCATTTTGCAATGCCAGAAACAATCCTTTATAGCATTTCATATACTCGACCGGTTCACAACTCACCCTGTCGATTTCAGCATTGCAATATCCTTTAAATCCCGATTCTGAAAGCAATTTAAACAGATGACGGTAAGGATACTCCGGATCATGAAGATCGTGCATATGCACTCCTCTGATCCGGTCTTTAACCGAGTTAAAATTTGACTCAAGCCCCGCTCCTTCCGGATCTGACGGATCACAATTCCAGTTGACATAAACATACGGACTATGGGCGTAGTCAATTATTTTTTTGATAACAGACACTGAATTGGTACCCTGGCCATGAACACAGACTCTGATCTCCACCCCGTGGTTTCTGCCAAATTCACTTACTTCGGCAAGAGACCTGCCAATCTGCTCCATAGTTTTTTCTTTCGAAACTCCTTCAGGAAAAGCATTAGGGAAAACCCTGATCCCGGTTGCCCCCACATCTTTGGCAAGCAAAACATATTCCTTCGTACCTACAATATTCCGCTTAAGTTCTGCCCTGTCAGGGAAATGGTACTGAAATGCACTGGCGAGACTGATTGTTTCAAGCGGAGAATCTTTAAAACGTTTTTTGACTTCAGCCCTCTGCGCGGGAGTCAGTGCCACTTCGACTCCATGGGCATGGGTTGTTCTGAGCTCAACGGACAGGAATCCGGAGGCAGTGCAGTTTTTAATAATTGTATCAATATCCCAGTCCTTTCCAAGAAGGTATGTCATCAAACCAACCTTTAATGGATTCTTATTGAGAATGATACTCTGATTATCCTCCGCATCATTTAACCTGAAACCAGACAATAGAGCTGCGGTACCTGCTACAGATGAGCCCTGCAGGAATTTCCTTCTTGAGATCTGACTTTTCATCATATGTGTTCTTAGATGTTTTTAAATTTTGATCATCGTTTTATGGATACAAACCGGTTGATTACCGGTGTTTTTAATAATATACTTGCCCATTATTGCAGGTACAATTATTATGTCAAGAAAATTTTGCACATATCTTAGTTCAGGGTTTTCTAATGACTGAACAATCACTTTTTCGCCATCGACCAATGTAAGGATATGAAAGATCCCGCACGTGTCATCTTCAATACTCTTTTCAAATTCCAGTCTCCTCAGACTGAAGTACAGAAGTTCGTGTTCACCGATAATATATTCAGCCCAATCCACGCCTTTTCTTACCAGAGAGGGTTTTTTAACCAGATTTTCATTTACCCATGATGTTTTCCTCTCTTTCCTGACAACCCGTTCCCCATGATAAGTATGAATCGGCCTGGGTGTCCCGTCGAGATCAGAGCGCAGATAATCGTATAATTTAAAAGTATATGAACCCACAGTCAGGCTACCCGTTTCAAGGACCACCTGGTTCCTTCCTGAAGCATGGATAGTTCCTGCCGGTATCATTATCTGAACTCCGGGGTAAGATTGAACATGGTTTATATATTTCTCATAGTCGATGCGGGTGAATTCCTTCTCAGACTTTTTGGCCTCACTTATAAACTCATCCACATCAGCATCTTCATTAAATCCGACAAAAGTTTTTGCCCCATGGCCTGTTGCGACAATATAATAGCTCTCATCCTGCCTCCCAAGCTCATTAAAATTTTCTATATTATAATCATGCCCGGAGTGTACCTGAACCGACATGTTCCCGCTACCGTGATAGGTGTCATCGTAATTAAAACGGATGGGAAAATAGCCATTGAATCTCTTAACGCAATCCTCACCCATCAGATTTGTACCCTCCTTTTGTACAAATGTAAAGAAAGGAAATTCAATCCTGATCTTACCGGACTCCACCACTATGCTTACTTCCAGCGGGATAAGATCATACACCCAGGCGCAGTTTCTTATTTCAGATGGAAGATTACGCAGTTTTTTAAAATATTGCCCTCCCCAGACTCCTTCAAGATAAACAGGTTTGCATCTCATCGGGTATTTAACCAGTGCCGACATTATGGAGTCTAAAGATTTCCGGGGAATAAGCTTCAGATTCCCGGGTTCATTGCTGTCAACATAGAAATTTATTGAATCATTCAGGAGCAGATCGCACCGATGTCTTGAAGCAACTTCATAGTCGACATAATAGCATCGTCTTATAAATTCGTTTATTGGCCGTGCAACTGTATCACCAAGGTTTGTGAAAAGTGATTTCCTTGCCCTTATTATTACGTTTTTGGGAGTTACATCATAATAAAGTATAAAATCATAAAGCGGGCGTAATTTCTTAATTGCGCATCCGCATCCAAAGACAATGAGAACATTCTTCCCTTTATTTTCATTCCTGAAATTTTCAATCCTGCTTTCAAGGAAATCTGATTTCTGCTTACTGAGCAAATCCTCAAATGAACCCTTGTACAATTTTCCAAAAAGCAATACAGGGTCTTTTTCATGATCGGTCTTCAGGTTTTCAGCAAATAGTTCATCCAGTCTTTCTGAAGACTCAAAAACCTCTGCAAAATTTATGGGAGTTACAGTTATAGATTTAGTATTAAGAATGACCGAAATCAGATTTATGCTGTGCTCCCATAATGCTCCTATATAGCCATCAAGGGCAATTATCACATTCTGTTTCTTCTCATTTAAACCATCGATCAGCAAGTTACTTATGTATATAGCGGCTTCCGGAGTTCCGGATATAACTGAATCTATTGTTTCATCACATAGATCTATCCGGTTAACGGCTTCCGGATCGTCAAAATCAATTGGATTAAACATGAAACTCATCGCGGCTATCTTTTTTTAAAGTTGATCCGGGGTTCTTCCCACTAATTCGTTTCTCCAGTAATCCAGATGATAAACCGGTCCGTCGGCATTCCATATTTTGGAGACTATATCCAGGTCTCCATCTTTGTCAACATCTCCAATTTGTGCATCGTGCCATCCTGGATTGCCAACATGAATCACATATATTTCGAATTGTGGATTTTTGTTCCCATTATTATACCAGATGGCTCCCCTGGATTTTAATCCGCGAGGTTTCATTGCCAATTTCCCATCCGCTTCCATATAGGTATCAGGGTCTTCCTGTTCACCTGCAAAAATATCGGGGTGCCCGTCCTGATTTATATCCGCAACGCACAGGGAGTGGAACGATCCCGTACCAGGGACATCACCTTTTCTCACCGGAGGATCGGGCAGTTGATGCGATTCCCATATCTTTCCATTGTCTCTGTTTTCCACCCAGTAGACATGAGAGCCGCCAGTATCACAATGGCTGTAAACAATGTCGTTACTGCCATCGTTATTGATATCCGCGATCCATGCCCTGATGCTTCTGCCATAGGATGCATTCGGTATAACCTCGAATGGCCATTCAAAGCGCTTCCAGTTTGCCGTTTGGTCACCCGGATTGGCAAACCAGTAACCGGGAATGACAACATCAGGATCATTGTCGCCATCAATATCGCCGAAACCATGCGGGGCGACTCCTCCGTGATCGTCATATCCCGAACTTATTATAATCTCTCTGAGCTGATTTGAAGTGTTGTACCATGCTATTTTATTTCCATCATAAACAAGCAGGTCGTTTTGTCCGTTCGAATCAATATCCACATTTGTTGCATCATGACCTCCGGCTTTTGTAAGATTGACTTTCCATGGGGTGTCAGGATTTTTCCCAAGGGTTCCGGGATTTGTGAACCAGACTCCCTGAAAAACCACATCATCCCAAGAATCATGGTCGATGTCAGCCGGAGTTGTGCCAAGCGTATTGTCGAGCGCGTCAGAATAGCCCATAAGATGAGGGATCCAAATTGAGTCATTAATTCTCTGATACCAGTATGCTGATTTGGTATTCCTTCGTGAAACCGCGGCGTCAAGATCGCCATCTCTGTCAAAATCGGCCAGAGCAGGTCCTCCTGTTCCCCAGGAGGACCCCGGAAGGATAGGATCAATACTATAATGCTTCCAGTCCGGATAAACATTTTTCTGAGCTAAGGAATCTGGTAGCAAAAAAACAAAGAACACAGCAATGAATGACTTGATTAACCTATCCGGATTTTTTCTGAAGTTTTTCATGCTGAAATTTTAAGATTGATTAGTGTAGAAATAAATCTAACAGTTTTTTTTAAATCGATTCTAATCCACAGATACAGACTTTGTTAATTTATTGTTTTCAAATGAGATCTCTTTTTTTGCCTTTTTTGTATTATTATTCCGCAGAACAAGATCACGGCTTCCGGGACCTTTAATATGGACAAATGAAGCGCATCCGGTTTTTGCGACTGAGTCAGCTATAAGTCCATCGGAGGCATTATCCAGAATTATTGCCGGATCATTTCCCTGTACTAATCCCTGACGACCCGAAAAAGATCTGAT
>CAYPKL010000523.1:0-15419 GCA_964411285.1 uncultured Rikenellaceae bacterium | reverse complement strand
GGTTCTGGGCGAAGATATGGGGTTTAAAACGCAAACCATGCTTTCACCGGACGTCTACCGAAAATACCTTTTCCCCTGGCACCGGAAACTGGTAAGAGCAGTCCACCGTCATCACAAACCGGCGATACTTCATTCCTGCGGCAACCTCTCCGGGATTATGGAAGATATTCTTAATCACCTGTTCAGGGTCAGGGAAATGAGGGTAATTTCCAGGACCACAGCCGAACATTTCCGTGAAAATCAGATGACTTCACCTCAAATTGCCAGAGAGCTGAGAGTTAACTATGTGGTCGAAGGAAGTGTTCTCAGGGAAGATAATAAAGTCAGGATCTTTATCCAGCTTATTGATGCGCGAAATGATCAGCACATCATGTCGGAGAAGTTTGAGGGAGACATGGCTAATCAGTTTGTACTTTCCGGCGATATAGCTAAAAAAGTGGCTTATGCTCTTGAAACTGTTCTGTCAATTGACGAAATTGGACAGATTGAGAAAATACCCACCAGAAATCCGGAAGCCTATGATTATTACCTGAAAGCCAGGTTTCTGTTCAACAAAGCAAATGATGAACAAAGGATAGATATTGACAGAGACGGGCTTTTGGGAAGCGCCCGGTATTATGAAAAAGCAGTTACTCTCGACAGTGCTTTTGCAGATGCGTATGCAGGACTGGCTGATGCCTGGTTCACTTTGTCAGCCTGGGGTTGGTACCAGCCTTACAATGAGGGAATATTGAAAGCTAAGAAATTCAGCGACAAGGCATTGGAACTTAATCCTGATTGCGCCGAAGCGCATCTTGTAAAAGGAGGTTACCTCATCTGGCCTGAACGAAAATGGGAGGAAGGAGGTAAAGAACTTCTGCTTTCCATTCAGCTGAATCCGAACAGCGGCTATGCACATCAGGTATACGCTCAGTTGCTTATGATAACGGGACCAATCGAAGAAGCCCGTCTGCATATGAACCGTGTCATTGAACTTGAACCATATTTCTGGGTTGTTCACAATTTAAGTGCCTGGATATATTACTTCGAGGAAGAGCATGATAAAGCTTTAAAAGCCTGCCGTATTGCTCAGGGACTTAAATCAGACTATATTTTGACCAACTGGCTGTTCTTTCTGAACTATGCAAAACTGGGTGAAGGTGAGAAAGCGGCCGCGGAGCTTCAGACAATTGCTAAAAGCAATCCGGCCACCGTTCATCTGACCGATGAAATAATGGCCGCTTATAATAAATCAGGAATCAGGGGACTATTTACCTGGCTTACAGAAATAAATACGGGCAGACCGGTTCCGGCAATTGGCATGAGCGGACAGCCATTTTTTACTGCGTGGTGGTTTGCAATTCTGGGTGACAGGGAGAAATCGATTTTCTGGCTTGAAAGAAACATGGAATCACAATTCAGGAATTTTACCTTCTTTAATCTCATCTGTACAAATCCTGATTTTGATATTCTTCGTAATGATCAACGATTCCTGAAAATTATCGATGAAATAAGTTTGACGCCTTATAATACCAGGAAAGCCAAATAAACCTCAATCCTGTCTTCCGTCTTCCGTCTTCGGTCTTCCGTCTTCTGTCTTCGGTCTTCCGTCTTCCGTCTTTTTTTCATTTTTTTGATACATAGTTTTAATACCTCCTAAAAAAGTTAAACAATTTGTTACATAGTTGCTATGTACTGCCTTCTTTTCTGTCCGAACTTTGTATTATAAAACTATTGTTTAACCAAAAGACAAAACTATGAAAACACTTAAAATTGTTGCAGTTATTTTACTGATTGCAGGCTTTGCCTCTACTAACGTCAACGGTCAGAAACCGGTCAGGGAAGTGTTTCCTAATTATTACGATTTATATTTTGAATGTCTGGATCTAAGCTTAACAGGTGTGCTGACTGTTGAAAGAGCTTTTATGAATAATCATCGCCAGGTCAAGATTTATGGCACTATGACAGGATCAGATGGGCTGGAGTATTATATGGAAATTATATCCAATATGACTCCAGATATGGATAACGTGAGATGGGATGAATGGGGGCAGAAAGCAATAACTTTCACCCAGCCAGGAATTTATCATATATCAAGGGATGGTAAACTGATTGCAATCATACATTTTGCATACCATTATACAGTCAATGCTAATGGTGAATGGACTTCTTATCATGGGGATGTCTATGAATGTAATTTGGTTGGAGACGGGAAAATTAAATAAACCTGCAAGATTCTTTTGGTATTCGTAGAACAATCCTTGGATCCAGATTCACATTATCACTGGACAGGAACCATAACCATGGTAAAAGGCAAACAATAAAGCGAATCTTCAGATAACAGGAATAAAGCTTTGGAAAGGGGTTCAAAGCCAGTATTATGATCATGTTTTGGTTTGAAGGGGAAAGTGAAGTTTCGGCTTCACTTTTCTGCTACTTCATCTTTATCATGCTCTGAAAGAGCGGAATATGAATCGAGCTACCCCTGAAGGGATGTAATAGTTTTGAGCGGGGCACCGCCCTGCAAGTAGGAACCGAATAACTCTACCAGCCCCGTCAGGGGCAACCTGTTTCATCAGGATGCGTGTGAGGATCAGTCAGAATTAAGAATGGTTTGGGACCGGATCGGACCGACAATGGGAAAATTAAATTTTTTGTTTCATTACTAAGTATAGTTTAACTTTGGGTAAGGTTTCGAAAAGAGTTCTTTGGATTAATTAAATTTCTGTCAGCTATGGCAAGTATAATACCTGGTTTCGAGTACGATATATTCATAAGCTACCGTCAGAAAGATAACAAGTACGACGGCTGGGTGACCGAATTCATCGACCATCTGAAAAGAGAAATAGAGGCAACTTTTAAAGAGGATGTTTCCATCTATTTCGATGAAAATCCCCATGATGGATTACTCGAGATCCATAACGTAAGCAAAAGTCTTGAGAACAAGCTTAAATCTGTTGTATTTATGCCAGTAATTTCTCAGACCTATTGCGATCCGAAAAGTTTTGCCTGGCAGAATGAGTTTGTGGCCTTTAATAAGATGGCAACCGCTGAGCAGATCGGAAGAGATATAAAACTTTCCTCAGGAAACGTCTGCAGCAGGATCATCCCTGTGAAAATCCATGACCTCGATGCTTCAGATACCGAACTGATTGAGAATGAACTTGACTGCAGACTCCGCTCCATCGATTTTATATATTCAAGCGCCGGCGTAAACAGGCCACTGAAACCCGAAGATAATCCCGACAAGAACCTGAACAGAACATACTATCGCGACCAGATAAATAAAGTGGCAAATGCCGTAAAGGACATAATTTACGGCCTCCACCCCGACCAGCAGAAAAGAGTACAAAAAACTTACCAGACAAGGGACAAAAAGGATCTTTACGAGGGGTCTGCAAGCGTACCTTCCAAAGAACGACCCCGGGCAAAAATAATATCTACCTCTTCCATATTATGGATCTCTCTTGGTATCCTGGCTTTGCTCGGGCTGATAATCTTTGTCCCGAAGCTGATGCAAAAAACAAAAACTGAATTATCAGCATCCGGTCTGGTCAGGAAAGCAATAGCTGTTCTTCCTGTATCCAACTTTACAGGAAATCCTGAGCTTGATTATATTGCGTCAGGTATCCAGCGTACCTTATGCAGCCAGTTAGGCCAGCTGAGTAACCTGATTGTCCGGCCTGATTTATCGACAATGCAGTTCAGTGATACCAAAGAACCCCCGCAACAGATTGCCAAAAAACTGAGTGTAAACAACATTGTACAATCCTCAATAATCGGATCTGAAGATAATCTTCAGATCGAAGTCAGTTTAATTGAAGCTTTCCCCTCAGAGAAGGTGATATGGAGCTCTACCTTTAATCAGAACTGGGATAATATATCAGCAGTTTACAATGATATAATCCGCCGCATTATGGATGGCATCCAGATAAATATTTTACCTGAGGATGAGAAAAAGATGAGTGGTAAACGAGATCATAATCCTGAAATTCTTAAAGCTTATGACCGTGGCCTTTATTTTATGAATAAGCGTACGGCTGAGGACTTTGCCAAAGGACTGAAGTGCTTTAACGAGGCAATTGAAATCGACCCTGCCGATCCTTTACCGTACCTTGGACTTGCAATCGGTTATGGAACAGCCGGCCATACTTCGGCAGTAGCTGAGGACGCATCCAGCCTGGCCAAGGGATATGCCCTTAGGGCCCTCTCACTCGATTCTACACTTGCCGATGCCTATGTGGTGCTTGCAACACGGTATCTATACACTGAATGGGATTTCCCGGCAACAGAGAAATCGTTAAAACGTGCCATGGAATTGAATCCCAACATACCTTCGGTGCATTATACGTATGGGTGGTATCTTGCCCTGCAAAACAAATATGATGATGTAGTTACTGCCATGAAGAAGGCTGTAGAGATTGACCCCACCGATCAGGTCAGTCAGGGCTATCTTGCATGGATGTACTTTTTTTTCAGTCATTTTGAGGACGCTGTAACCGAAGCCCAGAAATTACTCCAGCTCCAGTCTGACAGCACTCTTGCTTTTTACCTCATAGGTTCTGCCTATGCTGAAATGGGGATGCATTACGAAGCCATTGAAATGTGTAAAAAGAGCCTGGCCATAAGCCCTGGTTATGAAAGCGGGCTTGGAATTGCCTATGCAAGGGCGGGTCAGAAAGATAAAGCCCTTGAGGTCGTGGCAGGAATGGAAAAAAACAGGGACTACTGGTGGTATGCATGGGGACTTGCTGAAGTTTATGCAACACTTGGAGAAAGAGAGAAAGCTATCGATTGTCTTGAAATTGTCTATAAAAAACATGGGGATTTTATCCCATGGATAAAAGCCGATTTCTATTTTAAGCCGCTGTTTAATGAACCACGGTTTATTGATATTGCCAGCAGGTTAAAGCTACCTTCATAAAATAAAACAGTTGCTGGTTCCCTGGTACTGGCTTCTGGTTCCCAAATAAACAAGTACCTGGCAACCAGCAACAAGCAACTATCTCCTTTGATTAATTATTATTTCCCTTTGTAATACTCTCCCAAAAAGCTACATTTGGAGAAAGCTTCTTTTATGGCATTGAAAGTCGAAGATCTTGAGGACCAGTCAAAATACCGGCAGACACTTAAAATTCCATACGACGATTTGATGGGATTTGTACTTGATTACATCAGGAGAAAATCGGGATTGATGATCTTTTTCTGGTCGGTTTGTATATTATTTCTTGGAATAGCTTTCATGGTAAGGTTGAATATCAGCGGATACTTCCCTTTTAAAAATATATTTCTTCATTCAATCCTTGGCTTAATTATAATCCCTTTGCTGTATATACCCGTTCATGAGCTGCTGCATATTATTCCATATTACCTTACAGGTGCAAAGAAAATCAGAATTGGAATGGATCTGAAGCAATATATGTTCTACGTTACGGCTCACCGGCATGTGGCAACAAAGAAACAGTTTGTATTTGTTGCCTGGACTCCCTTCCTTTTGACAAGCCTGCTCGCTGTTTATCTTGTTTTGAACCTTCCGGGATTGTGGAAATGGAGCCTTTCACTGTTTCTCTTCGTCCATGCAACAATGTGTGCCGGTGATTTTGCAATGTTAAATTATTATTGGATAAGCAGTAAGAAAAAATTATTTACATGGGATGATGCGGATGAGAAAATGGCATATTTTTATGAGGAAATATAGGTAGTGTTGGAGGGTTGAAGGGATTGAATTAAAAAGACACAAGACGCAAGACTCAGGACACAAGGAAAAACAGATGGAAAGGATCTGCGAGAATCTGCGCAATCTGCGGGAAATTTTTATTGTGTCCCGCGGATCTCGCTGATTATCCCAGATTTTATCACATAATTAATTAATATACAGACATATATGAAAAAACAGACTATTGTTGTGTTATTGTGCATTTTTTCAGGTTTTACTTGTTTTGGTCAGAGGAAAATAGTTAATATCCCTGATATTCCCGGATATGTGACACTTAAATGTGACTTTCATCTTCATACTGTCTTTTCCGACGGGAATGTCTGGCCGCTAAACAGGGTCGCAGAGGCATATCGTGATGGGCTTGATGCTATTTCAATCACCGATCACATTGAATATTCGCCCCATAAGGATTTTATGGTTGCTGACCATAATGCTGCGTGGAAAATTGCAAAGAACTCTGCTTCTGAAGGCAACATAATACTTGTTCATGGTGCCGAAATAACGCGTTCGATGCCTCCCGGTCATTTTAATGCCCTGTTTATCACCGATGCCACAGCTCTCGATAAAGACTCGGTATCTGATGCAATTGCTGAAGCTGTAAAACAGGGTGCATTTATTCAATGGAATCACCCGGGATGGAGAGCACAGGAGCCGGATGGAATTCCAAAAATCTATCCGGCGCATAAAAAACTCTTCGAAAAAGGATGGATCCACGGGATCGAATTCTTCAACGACAGTGAATACTACCCATTGGTTCTCACATTCTGCAGACAAAACAATCTGGCTGTTATGGCAAACAGCGATGCTCACGGAATAATAAGTGAGGAATATAAAGAACCTTCATACTCCAACAGGCCCATGACCCTTGTTTTTGCAAAAGCCCGGACGCATGAAGCGCTTAAGGAAGCCCTTTTTGAAGGACGCACCTTAGCCTACTTCAAAGACATGATTGCAGGAAGGGAAGAATATGCAAAACCATTTTTCTACGGGTGCATCTCCGTTGCAAAACCTTTTTATCAGAATGATAAAAGCATCTTTTTTGAAGTCACCAACAGGTCGGATGTGCCTTTTTACCTCATTAACGGTCCTGCAGATGCTCCGGCCTCTATAACTCTGGCTGCCAACTCAGTTACGCGGGTAGTCCTTAGCAAAAAAGTAACAGGTTCGCTTCTTTATGATGTAAAGAACATCATGACAGGTGAGGATTCTGTTCTAAAAGCCGAATTAGCATTCAGATAGATCAAATATTCTCCATGTAACCATTTAATCCCATTTTATTCAGGATTAACAGAGCTTCGTCCCAGCTGACATATTTTCTATATTTCAATGTTTCTATAATTCTTATTATAGAAAGAGCCACCTCTGCAGTCTGCCCGGGATTCTTAACTGCCATGTATTCAATAGCATCATAAAGAATTGCATTTATATCTTCAAATGTCACCGGCTCCTGATTTCCATAACGTTCTGCCCATCCATTAGCTGCAATAGCATCGTTAACATGACTCATAATAAGATAGGTAGCCCGGCCAACAAGTTTCAGATTACTTGGATTGACATTGGTCATTGTATTCCCTGTGACTCTACCAAGCTTTGCCATCATTGCCGTTGAATGTGCATTTAGCAGCATTTTAAGTGCTATCTGGCTTCTTAATCCAATTGGATCAGTTGTTAATGGCAATTTTATGTTAACTTCCACATCAGCATTAAATGATAGGCTGTTCCGGGATTTTTGATTTCCCGTAACAGAAACAACAGCTACCTTCCCTCCTCTTGATTTTACCAGATCCCTGAATTTTCCGAATGAATAATTCGTATCATCGACTTCATCACGTTCACTGTCAACACAAACTATTATTCCGATGTCGCCAGGTCTGGGCCCGCGATTCTTTATGTTTGTTTCAGAAAAAGATAAATCATACAGTCTTTGCTGATCATTACCGGCTTTCAGCAGGCTTTTCAGTGCAACATCCTTCAGATATGGGTCATCTATCTCTTTCAGAAAGGCTTCTTTGTAAGATGACCCTTCGAGCCCCCTGAAACTTCTTCCCAGGAAAACCTGCCAGGCTTCGTTTATATCCTTTGCATCCGTCCAGACCTGTATCCATGACCTGCGTTCCTGTTCATCGACAGTATCAAGCGGAAAGAGTTTAAAAGTAGGGCTTCGTTCTGTGCTGTCGATAAAGACAGTTACCATCGCTTCTCTTGCAAAATAGGTCGAATAGTGGCCCCCGGCGTAGGTTCCGGCTTCCAGGTCAGTAAGCCTGGCCAGGTCGGCAACTGCATTGTCAACACTGGTTTTGACTTCTCCGAAAGAGATAAGTCTCCTGACAAGATCTGATCCTCCTTCAAAACCCAGGTCAGACAACTCTTTTTCAGTCAGGTAATCCCTCAGTATCCTGTATAATGCCTCCTCAAGTACAGCGCCCAGAATGAAAGTCTCGCTTGTGGTTGCCTGAAGTCTTGTCGAACCGGTTATTCCCTGTGGTCCTGTAGTAAAATTAAGCTTGGTTATTCCCTCATTTTCAATTACGCTTCTGCTCCTGTCGAACGGTAGAAGGCGGTCATCAGGATTATTATATGCAAAATAGAGGTTCCTTGCCGGGTCAGCTGTATTTCCGGTCTTTTTCCCATACTGGCGCCAGGCAGTGAGTATTGTCCCGATAACTGAAGATGTTTCACCTCCTTCGGTGACACAGAATACTGCATCTCCTTTTTCAATTCCCCTGTCATTCAACTGCAGCCTTCCAATAAGCTGAAGATCTTCAAATCCTTCGAGAGAACTGATAAGCGCCCTGTCGGCCCCGGTCATTTCCCCTATCAGATGGTCCTCAATATCAGAAGGTATATAAGATTTCAGTTTTTCCCATAGTGAGGATTTCATGATCCTTTTCCAGAACGGCCTCCAGAATGTGCTCTCCATCTGCTTTGCCAGGCGCCCTGTAGCTCCGCATCCATAGAAATAGATTTTCCTGCCGCCTTTAATAGCCCGATACATTGCTTCAACTGCGTTTTCGAGCAACTGCGGATTTTCTGACATTTCCGCTATTCTGACAGTAATATCATCATCTACAGAGAGAAGCATTTTAAGACCTTCTTCAGTCTTTTCCGCAATAGCCGAACTCAGGGTCCATGTTTTGGGATGACGCTGCTCTGTTAAAAGGGAATAGAGATGAAATTGCTTTTTATTTTCAATATAATCAACTGACTGTGCAGATGGTATAATTTTAAGATAATCGAGGATCGAACTCATATTGTTTTTTTAAAAATTTTCCTTTGCTAATTTTATCACATCATCGCCGTTTGCGACAGGCCGCATTCTGAAGCTGTATTCGTACTTTCTGTCCTGTAATCTGTATTGAGTATGTATTTCTGCTCCCCAAGAGTCATCTCCGCCAACTCCCATCTGGCCAAGATCCACATTCAGATTTATGAAATCACGGGGTTTGATATCTTTGGTATGGGTATTTGCTGTTTTGGCATCTTTCCTGTACTGCGACAACCTGCCCGGAGATTCAAAATCGTCATGAACATTTTTAAGTGCTGCAAAACATACCAGGGGATTTCCACTGATCAGAAGGCCGTTACCACTTTCATCAGTTAGTGTGAGCCATCTTGTATCTGTCTTATATCCATTTTCCTGGGGACGAATATACGGAACATACTGGTCGTTCGCGTTGCTTTCATATAGTCCGACATAAGCCGATGTTTTCCTGTCAGCATAATTCTCATGAGGTCCCCGGCCAAACCATCTGAGGTTTATGAATTCTTCGGGAAGCTGTATCTGCATACCCATCCTTGGGATCTCCGGAATTTTATCAGACAGTTTTGAAAACTGATTTTTAATAACAACATCAGCAGATCCGAAAATTGTATATGTAGATACAAAACCGGCTATTTTTTCGCCTGCTATTCCGGGTATATCATATTCAAATGTTATGACGACTTTGCTGATTTCAGGCTGGGATATCCTGACTTTCTTAATTGCAGCTTTTTCGCCGGCTTTTTTCCACATTACCAGTCTGCTATCCATCCCATATCCGTAGTCATTATCCGTAGGGGGTCTCCAGAAATCAGGTTCCGGTCCTTTTTTGATCAGCTCCCTACCATTAAAACTATAGGATTCCATTTTACCTTTTTCAAGATCGAAAACTATCTTCAGGGCATTGCCACTTACCTCAAGCTTATTTTGAACAGTTTTTGTCTGAAGTACAGCCAGCTCATCCCTGGTCGACAGGTAAGGTTTAGCTTCGAAAGGAAGCTTAAATTGCGCCGATGCATAAACATGATCTTCAGGTACTGAATTCCATTCATTACTCCTGGAGACACTGAAATTAAGGAAATACTCTGTTCCCGGAGCCGGTTTAATATCTGAAAAGGGAATGGTTGCAATGGTATCCTGCCCCGGTCTCAAATCAGGAAACGAAAATTTACCCGATTTTAAGGTTGTGCCGTCTGAAACAATATTCCAGTCGAACGTAAACTCTGATAAGTCTATAAAATTATATTTATTTTTAATATTAATCAATCCCCTTTCAAGATTAAAAGGCTCAAATCCAATGTATTGATAGACCTTTTTAACTTCATTCAGTCCTGGTTTTCCTGTCCTGTCGGGCCATGTAAGACCATTTAGACAGAAATTGCCGTCACTCGGTATTCCTTCCTCACCATAATCGCCGCCATAGGTCCAGTATTTCACACCATTTTCATCAGTCTTAAGAATACCCTGATCGACCCAATCCCAGACAAAGGCACCCTGAAGCTTCGGGTATTTTTCAATTATATCCCAGTAATCCTGAAGATTACCTGTGGAATTCCCCATGGCGTGGGCATATTCGCACATTATGAGAGGCCTGTCATTTTTCGGATCTTTTGCATATTCCTCTAATTGTCCGATTTTTGAATACATAGGACAAACAATATCAGAATGCCGCTCGGTTGCATTTGTCTGATCACCTTCACGTTCATATTGTACCGGACGTGTGGCATCTCTCTTTTTTGTCCATTTATAGTTATTAAGAAAATTGTGTCCGTCGCCGGCTTCATTTCCCAGAGACCAGATTATTACCGACGGATGATTTTTATCCCTTTCTACCATCCGCTTCATCCTGTCGAGGTGAGCCGCTGTCCACTCCTTTTTGTCAGCCAGCGTTATATCCTTTTCATAACCAATGCCATGTGATTCAATATCAGCTTCATCAATAAGGTAAAGCCCGTACCTGTCACACATTTCGTACCATAACTCCTGCTGGGGATAATGAGAAGTTCTTACAGCATTGATATTATTGCTTTTCATTACCCGTATATCCTTAAGAATAGTAGCTTCGTCGATGACATGACCTGTAATATCATGATGTTCATGCATATTGGTCCCCTTTAAAAGAACCGGCACTCCATTAACAAGCAGTTGGGAGTTAATAATCCCGACCTTCCTGAATCCGATTTTTGAACTGACACACTCCTGAACTTTACCAAAATTATCCTTAAGTGTGAGAACAAGTGAGTATAATTTCGGCGTTTCGGCTGTCCATTTATTAATACCCGGAAATTGCCTGATATAATTTACCGTGTAACTGTTGCCTTTTAGTTTAACATTCTTTTCTTCTGTATAGATCTCCTGATCGTTATCAAAAAGAGAAGCTTTTATTACGAAATTGTTATCTGTACTGTCAGTGCTCTTCAGATTTACATCAAGTTTCAGCACTCCGTCGGAGTACTCATTTTCGAGGTCCGCGACAGCAAAAAAATCATTTATATATGTTTTAGGACGGGCATGAAGGAACACTGTCCGCTGGATACCGCTGAGCCTCCAGAAATCCTGATCCTCAAGATAGCTTCCATCGCTCCATCTGTAGACTTCCACAGCAATAGAGTTTTTACCTTTCTTAAGGTACCTTGTAATATTGAATTCAGCGGGCATTTTACTATCCTCGCTATATCCCACAAGCTGCTCATTGACCCATACATAGAATGCTGAGCTTACTGCGCCAAACTGAAGAAAAACCTCTTTGTCCTTCCACCCCGACGGTACACTGAATGTCCTTTTATACGAACCTACCGGATTCCAGCTATGGTCAATAAACGGAGGATTATTCTTAAAGGGATAGGTAATATTCACATAGATTGGAACATCATACCCTTTCATCTGCCAGTTTGAAGGCACCTCAATTTCGTCCCATCCGCGTGTATCAAAGTCATTTTTAAAAAACCAGAATGGTCTTTTGCCGGGTGAATCGACGTAATTGAATTTCCAGATACCGTCAAGTGAGACATAGGAAGAAGAATTCGTTTTATCGGCCAGGATGGCAGATTTCTCATCAGGGTAACTTATAAGCGATGCATGGGGCCCTTCCCGGTTCATATTAAACATCCCCGGATTCTCCCAGTCGCGCGGCTCTTTCTCGGTAAAAGGTTTATTGTCATAATCTGCATACCTTTTACATCCTGAAAAAAGGATTGTCATTGTAAAAATGAAATATAATAATCTATTCATCCCGGATTGGTCTTAGTTCAATTTAACCTAAGTAGTGTAAATAATACAAAAACGAATGTTTACCTGTTGAGTTCCCGAAAGCTATCGGGAGCCGATTCCTGGTTTCACCGCCCTCTGATTCTGTATCCAAGCGACAACTGGACAAGGTTGTTTTTCCATGGATCGACATACATTACATCTGTTGTAGCCGAGAACAATCCGAAAATGTAACGAAGGGTCAGATTCAGATTGTTTGGCAGATTTGCCTCAACCCCGCAGACAAATCCATAATCAAATGTCTGATAGTATTCATTAATATTCATTTTAGTCCCTGTTTCCATATCCTTTTGTGTCGCATTCAGCCGCAGACCGATCTGAGGACCGGCATGGATATTTACAAATTTTGCCGGCTGATATTTTACCAGAATTGGCAGGTCGATGTATGTGACAATGTCCTTTTCATCATCATAAGTGTCTTTCCAGTGAGAACCTTTCCCTGAAACCATCAGTTCAGCCTGGACAGCAAATTGTCTGAGCAAAAAATAATTACAGTAGCCTCCTCCGTTTATTCCCACAATGTGCGTCAGGTTATACTCAGCTAGCTTATTGGTAGTGGACTGGCCCGCGTAATTAATACCCGCCTTTATCCCATAGCCGAATTTTGGCTGTTTCTTCCTGTAATACCTCGACTGACCCTCCACAATAAGAACACTTGTGGTCGAGAGCAAAAGAGTAAGCAAAATCAGCGTCTTTTTCATATCCCTGACAATATGGTAATAATCTTGAAGGCTCTAATGTAGCCAAAATAAAGATTTCAGCCAAAAAAATTGAAAACTGAAGCCTGTAAACTATCTGTAAAACCAAACAGGGTGTCTCAAAAGTGGTTAAATGTTGTTTTATCTCCTTAGTGCCCTTCGTACTTACCTTTGTGACACTTTGTGGTTCAGTATGTTATGTTTAACCACTAAGGCGCACAAAGGTTATCACAAAGGCACGCAAAGGACTTTTAAGACAGCTCGTTTTATTTCAGAATAATCCGGAAATACGTCCTTCAGAATCGATATCAATCTTCTCGGCTGAAGGGATATTTGGCAGACCTGGCATTCTCATAATCGTACCGGCAACCGGCACAATAAATCCGGCGCCGGATGAAAGTTCAACTTCCCTGATCTTTATTGTGAATCCCTGTGGACGGCCTCTTTTGTTCTGGTCATCTGAAAGCGATTTTTGTGTTTTGGCAATACATACCGGAAGGTTCCCAAACCCAAGCTTATCAATTTTATCGAGCTGATTTTTCGCTTTAACAGTGTACTCAACATGATCGGCCCCATACATCTTTTTGCAGATAGTTTCAATCTTTTTCTCAAATGGCCAGGTCAGCTCGTAAAGGGGTTTAAAACAATTTCTCGAATCTGAAACTTCTTCCAGGACTTTAGCAGCAAGCTCTTCTGCTCCCTCACCACCCTTTGCCCAAGATTCATTAAGGGCAACTTTAACATCCTGATATTCACAATGTTTAGCAAGAAGCTGCAGCTCTGAATCCGTATCGGAATCGAACCTGTTAATTGCTATCACAGGCCGGAATCCAAAATACCTCATATTTTCAATATGTTTATCAAGATTATCGAATCCTTTTCGCAAAGCATTCAGATCTTCGATCTGCAGGGAGGAGAGTCTGGCACCCCCGTGATATTTAAGAGCTCGTACTGTTGCTACAATCACAACAGCATTGGTTTTAAGGTTACCCACCTGTGATTTTATATCGAAGAATTTTTCTGCGCCCAGCTCACTTGCAAATCCAGCTTCGGTGACCACAAAATCACTTAGTGATAATCCCATTCTTGTGGCAATTATTGAGTTTGTCCCCTGGGCAATGTTCGCAAAAGGACCACCATGGATAATTGCAGGCGTTCCTTCAAGTGTCTGAACAAGGTTTGGTTTAATTGCTTCCTTAAGAAGAGCTGCCATGGCGCCCTGAGCTTTCAGGTCACGGGCAAAAACAGGCTTTTCATCATAAGTGTAACCCACAAAAATATTTCCAAGCCGCTCTTTAAGATCTATCAGATCGCCTGACATACAAAGTGTTGCCATAACTTCTGAGGCTGCAGTAATATTGAATCCCGACTGGCGGGGCACACCTTCGCTTGTTCCCCCAAGACCTATTACAATATCTCTTAATGAACGCTCATTCATATCCATCACTCTTTTCCATTCAATAGTCCTGGGATCGATCCCGAGATTCCCGTCGCCATTCTTAAGCTGGATATTATTATCAATAAGCGCTGCGAGAAGATTGTGTGCCTTTTCAACTGCCGAAATATCGCCGGTAAAGTGAAGGTTAATGTCTTCCATCGGAATTACCTGTGAATATCCTCCTCCTGCAGCTCCTCCCTTGATTCCGAATACCGGGCCCAATGATGGCTCCCGTAAAACTACAGTTGTTTTTTTCCCAAGTCTGTTCAGGGCCTGCGAAAGGCCTATTGAAGTTGTCGTTTTTCCTTCTCCGGCAGGAGTTGGTGTAATGGCTGTGACCAGTATCAGCTTCGCTTTATTTAAATCCCCGTTATTAATAAAATGTAATGGGATCTTAGCTTTGTATTTGCCATATGGTTCTATTTCATCACTTGGAATTCCAAGCATTTCTGCGATCTCCGCAACAGGTTTAATTTTAGCTTCCTGCGCAATTTCGATGTCCTTCTTCATCGGGATTTTTTTTATTTAATCATCGGAAAGATAGCAAATGTTTAATAGAGAAATATATAACAAGGGAAATAGTTATCGGGTGCAAATTGCCGGGAAGTTGAAAATAATGCATTTCTTAGGAACGTTGCATGCGATGCATATGAGGGTGTATCAAAAGGGAATTTAACAAAGTATATCCACTACTTTTACTTTTCTTAACCCATCCTCCAGCTCCTTCCCTTCAACCTGGCTTCTTAGCTAAAATAGCCCACTGGGCTATTTTTAAACGCTCGGCCCTCTTAAGTCTAAGGGAAGGAGTGAAAGTACAGTATATCATTAACTTACACCCTTCCCCTTAAGTTTAAGCTACCCTTTATACACATCATTATTTCTTTAGCCCTGGCAGGGGCTTAAAAAGAAAGTCATGAATATGACTGAATATGAATAACCCCCGGTGCAACCGGGGGTGGATGTACTCTATATGATCTTAAGCCCTGCAAGGGGCGACATTGACTTGGATTTATCATTGGGATTATGTACCTTGCTGATGTCTCGTTGTACTATTAACTAAAT
>CAYPKL010000522.1:0-3060 GCA_964411285.1 uncultured Rikenellaceae bacterium | reverse complement strand
CTTGTCGTTGCAATTCTATTCTGGAGAGTTAAATTTCCGGAACTAAAAGAAGATCCTCATGCAGCTGCTTCAGGCAATGAGCCAGCCGGCAAAATTGCAGATCTGTTCAGGTATCCTCATTTTGTACTTGCAGTTATTGCTCAGTTTCTTTATGTGGCAGCACAGACTGGAATAAACAGTTTCTTTATTAATTATGTAACCGAAGAAATTCCTGCACTTACAAATCAGCAGGCTGCTCAGATCCTGGGATTCGGAGGAATGGGATTATTCTGGTTAGGAAGATTTACGGGTAGTACTTTGTTTATGCGCATAATCCGTCCGAACAGGCTGCTGGCATTATATGCCTCTGCTAACGTCATTACAATGATTTTGGTCATCGCCGGATTGGGATGGGTATCGGTTGTTGCTCTCTTTTCTACCTACTTTTTCATGTCGGTAATGTTCCCGACAATTTTTGCACTTGGGATCAAAGAGCTGGGGCCACTGACAAAAAAAGGATCATCATTGCTGGTAATGTCAATTGCGGGTGGTGCAATCATTCCGGTAATAATGGGACATATAGCTGACGTTTCAACTATGGCCCTTGGATTTATTGTTCCGCTGATCTGTTTTGTATTTATTGTTTACTTTGGAATAAACGGCTATAAGGTAAAAAAAGCTACTGCCTGAAAGATCATTTAAACCACCGGGGGGTAAAGGATATTTCTCATGCAAAATTTTACAAGTAACAATTTGACTTCTTATAGAATTCAATAAAATAATACATCATGAAAATTTTGAATTACTTCATATTAACAGCTTTTTTGGCGCTATTGTGTTCCTGCGGACCGAAACCTGAACCTGCTGATAAAAACGCCACGAAAGAGACTGTCAGTCTTTTCAGATCATTGTACAAGCTTCAGAAAGAAGGAGTGATGTACGGTCATCAGGATGACCTGATGTACGGCAGAACATGGTGGTATGAAAAAGAGAGGTCGGATACAAAAGATTTTACAGGAGATTACCCGGCCGTCGCCGGTTTCGAACTGGGGCACATCGAACTGGGAAATGAACGAAGCCTCGATTCAGTGAGCTTTGCACAGATAGCTGAGCAGGTTAAAATGCATTATAAGAGGGGAGGAGTGATCACAATCAGCTGGCATCTGAATAATCCGCTTACCATGCAAATTACCGATTCACTTGCAAACCGCATGCACGGCACTGCCTGGGATGTAAGCTCAAAAGAGGTTGTAGCCTCAATTCTTCCCGGAGGAAAAAACCATGAAATGTTTAATACATGGCTGGAGCGTCTTTCAACATTCCTTGCAGGGCTGAAAGATGATGACGGAACTCCGGTTCCATTTATTTTTCGGCCATACCATGAGCACTCCGGGTCATTCTTCTGGTGGGGCACCGATATATGTACCGATGAAGAATACGCAAACCTGTGGCGTTATACAGTCGGATTCCTGCGTGACAAAAAGGGGATACATAATATTCTGTATGCATATAATACCGACAGGGTGACAAGTCTGGGGCAATATATGCGGGGCTATCCCGGCGATGAATATATAGATATGCTGTCGCTGGATATGTATGACCGGGGTCCGCAGTTCAACGCCGAACTCGATACCGCATTGAACTTCATTACAAAAGAGGCTCTGAGCAGAAATAAACTGACAGCGCTTAGCGAGACAGGAGAAAGAAGGGATAAAAAGGACTGGTGGTCAGCTGATCTGTTACCGGTAATATCCAAATACCCTGTTGGTCATGTTCTTACATGGAGGCATGCTTACGGAATGCGCAGATTTCCGGGAATACCCGTACCTGCAAAACCATTTCCTGATGATTTCCTGAATTTCTTTAATTCACCAAAGACATTATTTCTGAAAGACATACAGACAGAGAACATTTACGGTAAATAATATAAAAAGGCAGAATTTATTATAACATTTCTTTATCCAAAATCTTTAGCGTTGTCTAAAATGTAGTTTTAATGGATTTTACCTTTGTGCGACCCTTTGTGATGAACTCTGTGTGGAAAAAAAACCCATTAACCACGAAGTTCTCAAAGGTCAACACAAAGGTTCACAAAGGTCTTTTCTGTAACAATCTCAATCTTTAAAAGAGCAGATCTCTATTTGAAATATTTATCCAGCAGATTCCGGAAACGGGGTTCGTTTTGAAGTGATTGATAATCAGGATTGGCTTTCAGCCAGAAAATATCGCGGTAGCCTTTTTTCAAAGCTTTCTCAGTTTCGTTTATGGCTTCCTGTAGTTTTCCCTGCAGGCAGAGCACCTCAGCAAAATTTTCATGTCTCGTTGAGTCCATCGCCATTGTTTTCTGAAGCATCTCCGAAGAGTATTCCATATCGCCTGTTCTTGCAGCTATTGCACTGATGGCCTGATAGGTTTCCGGAAGATCGGGATATGTCTTTGTCCATTCCCCTACAGCGATTTTCTTGTAAGCAGAATAATATTTCATCGCATTTTTACTGTCACCCATTGCCTCATAGTTGATGCCGAGATCGTATAATGCTGATACTTCATCATTGTGCCGCTCAAGAATCTTTTTAAGTATTTCAATTGCTTCATTGTAACGTCCCTGTATCCTTAAAGTATGAGCCAGCCTGTAATCGTTAAAACTAAAATCAGGATAGATTTCACGGGCTTTTCTGAAAGCAGCCTCTGCACCGGGAAGATTATCAAGGGCCAGAAATGCCGATCCTTTATATAAATATCCCCACGCATTCTGCGGGTTGTCAGATATCATTTTATCAGCCCACACAAGCGCTGAATCAATGTCTCCTGTTTTTTCAAGATAGATCCGTTCTATCCCTCCGTAAGTAAGCGCCATATCCGGAAAGATCCTGACAGTTGCTTTGTACTGTGTCAGTGCTTCCTCAAATCTGCCTGCTTTCAGATAATAATACCCAAGATTATTAAGGGCAGCAGCATCATCGGGGTACAACCGGGTCCTCATATTGTCATATTCAATACCCTTCTGATAGTTATTTTCAACGTTCACGGCATGAAAGGCAAGTATGCCAAGCCTCTCCCTCTCTGTGAGCCTGTCAACAT
>CAYPKL010000521.1:0-5701 GCA_964411285.1 uncultured Rikenellaceae bacterium | reverse complement strand
AAAGAAGGATCCGCTATTAAGGATTTTATGGGTCCGGATAGAATTGTAGTCGGTACAAAATCAGAAAAAGCACATGAAATCTTTGACAGGATATACAGGCCTTTTATGCTGAATAACTATCGTTTGATTTATATGGATATAGCCTCTGCGGAAACGACCAAATATGCTGCCAACGCCATGCTTGCCACACGTATCAGCTTTATGAACGACCTGGCTAACTTATGCGAAGCTGTTGGGGCAGATATAAATATGGTAAGAAAAGGCATAGGTACCGACAACCGGATTGGGAGTAAATTCCTGTATCCCGGTGTGGGATATGGAGGTTCCTGCTTCCCTAAAGATGTCAAGGCTTTGATTCATACAGCTAAACTCAACGACAAAAGGTTAAGGGTTTTAGAAGCAGTTGAGGAAGTAAACGACTTGCAGAAAGGAGTGTTGTATCATAAACTGCAAAAACATTTTAATAATGATATCAAGGGACATAAAATAACAATATGGGGGTTATCATTTAAGCCGGAAACTGATGATATCCGGGAATCTCCGGCTCTTGTACTGATTGATATGATAAAGAAATCAGGCGGCATTGTTTCAGTATATGATCCTGTAGCAATGAATGAATGTCGTAACCATAATATAGAGGTTATTTATGCAAAAGATATGTATGAGGCGTGTCTCGATTCTGTAGCTATCCTGTTAGTTACTGAATGGAAGGAATTCAGAATACCTTCCTGGCCGACTTTAAAAAAGATCATGAAAGAACCTGTTGTTTTTGACGGCAGAAACATTTACGACAAAAAAGAAGTTGTTGAAAACGGATTCTTTTATTATAGCATTTAAGTAAAATAATTATTACAACTGTGTTGATAATCAGGCAATAATTTATTTTCGGAACTCCTCAGGGTTATTTTTTTTATCTATTAATTGTTTAAAGGTTATGATAATTTTAGTGACAGGTGCTGCTGGTTTCATTGGGTCAAATACATGTGAGCATCTTATTGATTTGGGAAATTCAATAATTGGTATCGATAACTTTGATGACTTTTATCCAAGAAACACAAAGGAAAAGAATCTTTCAACACTCAGACAAAACAACCGGTTTCAGTTTCATGAAGCAGATATCAGGAATAAGAGACAGCTTGATGCAATATTCTCTTCAAACAATATTGATGCTGTAATTCATCTGGCTGCGAAAGCCGGTGTCCGTCCCTCAATTGAAAATATTGAAGATTATTACGATGTGAACATAAATGGTACTGTATGCCTGTTGGAAACGATGAAAATCCATAACGTAAAAAAGATGCTTTTTGCTTCTTCTTCATCGGTATACGGGAACAACAAAAACATACCATTCAATGAGGCTGATAGCGTTGATAATCCAATTTCACCATATGCATCAACAAAGAAAAGCGGTGAATTACTATGTTATGTTTATTATCATTTATATGGATTTGATATTACCTGTTTAAGATTCTTTACAGTCTATGGACCCAGACAGCGCCCCGATCTGGCAATCCATAAATTTACCCGGTTAATAAATACGGGCAACCCGATACCTTTCTATGGCGATGGAACAACTGCCCGGGATTATACATACATTAATGACATAGTTAGTGGTATAGAGTGTGCCTTAAACAAAATGGATGGATATAATATCTATAATTTAGGAGGATCGGGTGTCGTGGATCTTAAAACCATGGTTCAGAATATTGAGGAGATCCTTGGTAAAAAGGCTATTCTGAACAGATTGCCGGCACAAATGGGAGATGTTGAGATTACTTATGCTGATATAAATAAAGCAAAATCAGAAATAGGCTATGATCCCGCCTTTCCCTTTAAGAATGGAATACGTCTGTTCATAGAATGGTTCCTGGAAAACAAGGACTAATAAAATTCACTTAATGAGGATCTTATTGATCAATGCCTGCCATTACCTCAGGGGAGGCTCCGAGATAGTATATTTTAATACTGCCCGACTTTTAATAGAACAGGGGCACGAGGTATTATATTTTAGCACTAAAGATCCACGGAATGAGAAAAGCGGGTTTGAGAAATACTTCATTTCTGTTGGAAATATCCGGGAATTGTCGCTGCTTGGGAAAATCCTGAAAGTGCCTTCATATATTTATAACCTCGAGGCAAAAAGTAAATTGGAACAACTCATACTTGATTTTAAGCCTGATGTTGCTCATGTGCATATATTTTATGGGGTACTTAGCGTTTCTGTATTGAAAATTCTAAAGAAACATAACATTCCGGTAGTTCATACCGTTCACGATTATAGACTTCTATGTCCGGTGAATACTTTAATTGATAATAATGGAAATGTCTGTGAACTCTGTAAAGACAGGCATTTCTTTCACTGCATTCAGAAGAAATGTTCGGATGGTAATATGGCACAAAGCATTATGGTGACGTTGGAAGCATATTTCTGGAAGTATTTTATAAATCCTGTCAGGCTGATAGATCATTTTATTTTTGTCAGCAATTTCAGTAAGGGAAAACACCTGGAGTTTAACAATGCTTTTCACGACAAATTCACGCAGATCTACAACTTCACTCACTTTACCAATCATAAGAATTTTCAAATTCTCAGAGGTGAATATTTTTTATATTTTGGCCGTCTTTCAGTAGAAAAAGGAGTAGGGACTTTAATTTCAGCATTTTCCGGTAAGAAAAACCATAAATTAAAGATTGCAGGTACAGGGCCTTTAAAGGAGCTTGTGGCACAATCATCCATTGAGAATCAAAACATCAGTTATGTGGGATTTAAGACAGGGAAGGATCTGGAAGAATTAATTAAAAATGCTTCATTTGTCATCCTTCCGTCAGAATGCTATGAAAACAATCCATTATCCATTATCGAGGCTTATAGTTTCGGCAAACCGGTCATTGGTGCAAACATTGCCGGAATACCCGAATTAATCAAAGACGGCATCAATGGATTCCTTTTCAAATCAGGAGACCGTGAATCTCTTGAGAAAGCAATCGAAGATTCAGGCTCAGTTACTGATTCTGAATATGAAAGCTTCTCGGGTTCAGTATATAATTTCGCACAATCGAATTTCGATATCAGGAATCATTATCTGAGTTTAATGAAAGTCTATAATTATGTCATTGATAAGAACAATCCTGAATAAAGTCATCCGGAAGCTGGGTAAATCAAATTATACAATCGATGATAGGTTGACAAATTCTGACCTTATTATCACCCTGAAATCAAAATTCTTTTCTCTCGTCCGGGGATATTTTTTAAAGCTCTTTTTTAAGTCCTCTGAAGGATTGGTTTTTTCCGGGAGGCATACAAGTATAAAATATAAAAAGAGAATCCAGGTTGGAAGGACTTTCACAATCGGTGATAATGTGGAAATTAATGCTCTCTCAGTGGAGGGGATTAAGATTGGCAATAATGTTTCTATCCAGAGGAATACTATAATTGAGTGTACAGGGGTGATAAGAGATCTGGGGGTCGGCCTGGAAATTGGAAACAATGTAGGAATTGCTCAGAATTGTTTTATTCAGGTCAGAGGCAGGGTTGTTATCGGGAATGATGTAATATTCGGACCCGGAGTCTGCCTGTTTTCTGAAAATCATAATTTTGATAATCCTGATTTACCTGTTGTGGTTCAGGGAGAAACAAGAAAAGGTGTGGTTATTGAGGATGGAGTATGGATTGGCGCACGGGCTGTGATATTGGATGGGGTCAGAATCTGCAGAAATAGTATAGTTGCTGCCGGGAGCATTGTGAATAAGGATGTCCCTGCTTTTTCCATTGTTGCAGGCGTTCCGGCAAAGATCATTAAATACAGAAAATAATTAACTAAAATCATTTAAGATATGTCGAAAAAGAAGATTTATATAGCAGGTTGCGGTGGAATGCTTGGTGAAGCATTTTATAAGCAATTTAAAGATGATTATGAAATTAAATGTACCGATAAGGATGTAAATGAACCATGGCTCACTTTTCTTGATTTCAGGGATTTTGATGCCTATAAGAAAGATGTTAATGATTTTAAGCCCGATTTTCTTTTTCACCTTGGTGCCTATACGGATCTCGAGTTTTGTGAACTGAATGCGGACGAGACCTATAATACAAACACTCTTGGTGTTGAAAACGCTGTTTATCTGGCAAATTCATTGGATATACCCATCCTGTATATTTGCACTGCAGGAATTTTCGATGGCAAAAAGGAAATTTATGACGATTGGGATCAACCTAATCCCCTGGGCGTATATGCACGGTCGAAATATATGGGCGAGCGGTTTGTGGTTGAAAACGCAAAAAGATTTCTTGTTTGCCGGGCCGGATGGATGATGGGTGCAGGCCCTAAAAAAGATAAAAAGTTCATACAAAAGCTTATGAAGCAGCTTAAGGACGGCAAAAAGGAACTCTTTATTGTTGATGATAAGGATGGAACCCCGACTTTTACTCACGATTTTGCCATGAATGTTAAGGCACTTATACAAAAGGAATATTGGGGATTGTATAATATGGTATGCGGTGGCCAGACCAGCCGGATTGAGGTTGCAGGAGAACTTTTAAGAATACTTAAGTTGGAGGACAAAGTAAAAATCACCGCTGTTAACTCAGATTATTTTAAATCCGTTTATTTTGCTGAAAGACCGCCCTGCGAAAGACTGATCAACAGAAAGCTTAATATCCGGAACATTAATCTTATGAGAGACTGGAAAGTGGCTTTAAATGAATACATAGCTACTTATTATAAAGGGTATCTCGATTAATGGAGAAACTAAAAATTGCCGCATTCGGCGGTTTCCGGTCTATCCCTCCTGAAAAGGGTGGAGCTGGTTCAGACAAATTTGCCTTCGAGCTATATCCCAGGATAACAAAACTTGGTCATGAACTTACAGCTTATTGCCGTATATATCCGGGAGAAAAAAATATTCCACGCTACAATGAATATGAAGGGATAAAGATTATTTATTTTCGAACGGTAAACAAAGCTGGTTTTGATACACTGGTTCATTCATTCAAAGCAACTGCTGATATAATATTTCATAATCGGGCGAAAATCGTTCACTTACATAGCGGGGCCAATAGCGTCTGGGCTTTGTTCCTAAGGCTGGCTGGTAAAAAAGTCTATGTAAGTCAATTTGCAATGGATTGGAAACGGGATAAATGGCCATGGTATGGAAAGCTTTTTTATCAACTGTCAAATTATCTGACAGCTTATATTCCAAACAAGGTAATCTTTGACAATATATATACTAAAGAGTATTTTGAGAAAAAGTTTCATCGCACTTATGAATTTATTCCTTATGGTTCCGAAGTAAAAGAGCCTGCTGCCAACCTTTCAATACTCGGGAAAGTGGGAGTATCACCGGGAGAATATTTATTGTTTGTCGGCCGGTTTATACCCGACAAGGGTGTTCATATTCTTATCCGGGCTTATCAGAAGACAAAGACACAAAAGAAATTGGTTTTAATTGGTGGAGCACCAAATCCCGGAGATTATGAGAAGAGTGTTCGTAGTATTACTGATGAACGGGTTATCTTTACCGGTTACATATATGGAGATGATACCAACATACTCATGAAGAATGCTTATGCATATATTCAGCCTTCTCTGATAGAAGGATTATCACCTGTAATTCTTACCGTTATGGGGTTAGGTACTCCGCTGATATGTTCAGATATTGTTGAAAATACATTTATTACACAGGGAAATGCTACTCATTTTAA
>CAYPKL010000520.1:0-4163 GCA_964411285.1 uncultured Rikenellaceae bacterium | reverse complement strand
TCAGGTCTCACAGGTACAGAGATTGATGCATCGACAGAATTTGTTCTTCCTTCACCAAGGGCTGAATTGTCAGGGGAATTATCTCGTCCCGAGCTGCAAATATTTGACCTCAGAAAAGAGCAGCTCAATGCGGGTCTGCAGGTTATTCAAAGTAAAAGAATGCCCAAAGCAGCAGGATTTGCCACCCTGGGTTACGGAAATCCTCCGGGAAACAATTTCTTCAGGGACGAGTTTGCACCTTATTATATACTGGGAGCCAGTCTTAAGTGGAACATTTTTGACTGGAACAAGTCAAAGAATGAAAAACAGGTTATAAGCCTTCAGCGGAATATCATTGACAGCAGGAAAAGCGAGCTGACAGATAACCTGAACCGGTTGCTTGATGCAAAAAGCGCGGAGATATCCAACCTGAGGTTGCTTCTTGAATCAGACGCTGAGCTGATCGCGTTAAGGAAAAGGATTACTGCGGCAGCGGAGTCACAATACGAAAATGGTACCATCACCGCCACAGATTATATGAATGAAATTACTGCCGAAAGGCAGGTTCTGATAAACTATGAAATACACAGGATCAATTTTGCAATGGCACAGATCGAGTATCTTAATATAAGCGGAAAAGAAATTGAATAAAGGACATGCTATTTAGAGTAAAACCTTTGTGCTGCTTTGTGTTATCCTTTGAGTCCTTTGTGGTTAATTCTATTTTTTACCACACAAGGACACAAAGGTCATCACAAAGGCTCACAAAGTAAATAATGGAATAAGAAAAATGCATTGATTATTAAAATATTATATTATGAAAATCAGAACATTATTTTCAATTGTGGTAATTATATTAGTTGGATGCAAAAGCAAAACCGACCAGGCTGATGCTTACGGCAACTTTGAAGCAACTGAAGTAGTTGTCTCTGCCGAGACCGGTGGACGAATCCTTAAATTTGAAGTCACTGAGGGAACCGAGATTGAAAAAGGTGCGGAAATTGCACTTATCGACACCACTCTCTTTCGTCTTCAGAAAGCTGAGATCGATGCCGGCATGAAAAGTGTCAGAACACGCATCAGTTCAATAAATGCGCAGAACGACATACTTAATCAGCAGATAGCAAACCTTAACGTGAATATCAGCAGGATCGGAAATATGCTTAAGGACGATGCCGCTACCACTAAACAGTATGATGACCTCACCGGTCAGGTGGCAGTGCTGGAAAAACAGATAGCTGCCAACAATACACAGAGATCATCAATTGCTGCAGAAATATCGGTATATGAATCGAAGAAGGCAACACTTAATGAACAGGCTGCCAGAGGCAGTGTGAAAAGTCCTCTGAAAGGTACAATCATCGAAAAGTATTCGGAAGAAGGTGAGATTACTGCGGCAGGCAAGCCACTTGTAAAGATTGCCGACCTTTCGCTGATTAAGCTGAAAGTCTTTGTCAGCGGAGCACAGCTGGGAAGCATCAAAATTGGCCAGGATTGCTCCGTCAGAATTGATGATGGCAGGAAAGGATACAAAATATTTACAGGTACGATCAGCTATATCTCAGAAAAAGCCGAATTCACTCCAAAGATCATTCAAACCAAGGAAGAACGGGTAACTCTTGTATATGCCGTAACAATTGATGTAAGGAACGATGGCTCCATGAAGTCAGGCATGCCGGGAGAAGCCATTTTTTGAAAACAAGTGACTAATGCAAAAGATAATTGAGGCATCGGGTATCGGTAAGAATTTTGAAGCAACACAGGCTTTGAAGGATATCTCATTCGAAGTTAATGAAGGTGAGATATTTGGGTTCATTGGTCCCGACGGAGCAGGTAAAACCACACTCTTCAGGATTATCACAACCCTGCTATTGCCCGAGGAAGGTGAAATTAAAGTCCTGGGGCTTGATGCCATCACTGGATTTAAGGAGCTTAGAAAAAACATCGGTTACATGCCGGGCCGCTTCAGCCTTTACCAGGATCTTTCAGTAGAGGAGAATTTGAATTTCTATGCCACTGTTTTCGGAACCACTGTTAAGGAAAATTATGACCTGATCGCTGACATTTATTCTCATATCGAACCTTTTAAGAAGAGACTTGCCGGAAAGCTTTCGGGAGGTATGAAGCAAAAACTAGCCCTGTCGTGTGCGCTGATCCACAAACCGAAGCTTCTCGTTCTCGATGAGCCGACAACAGGAGTCGATGCGGTGTCGAGAGCGGAATTCTGGGAAATGCTTAAAAAACTTAAACAGTACAACATAACCATAGTTGTGTCAACGCCTTACATGGATGAGGCAATGAGGTGCAGCCGTGTAGCACTCATGCAGAATGGAAATATACTTTTGATCGACCGCCCGGATAAAATAAAGGAAGGATTCAGCAGGAAGCTATTCAGTGTAAGGGCAGCAGAGAAATACAGGCTCATAAATGCACTGAGGGAATATTCTGAAACTCTTACGGCTTATCCTTTCGGTGATTCGGTTCATATTACTTTCCGAAACAATAGTTACGAATATTCAATATTTGAGCATTTGAAAAAAGCAGGAATTGAAAATGCAACAATCACAGAATCAGAGGCCGGGATTGAAGACAGGTTTCTGGAGCTGATGACCACTGAAAATACTCCCCCTTTGAAGGGGGCTGGGGGGATGTAATATGATAAAGAATTCTGTTATATCAGTCCATAACCTTGTCAAGAAATTCGGCAATTTCACTGCCAATGACAATCTGAATTTTGAGGTTTATCAGGGGGAAATTTTCGGATTCCTGGGAGCCAATGGAGCAGGAAAAACGACTGCCCTGAGGATTCTTTCAGGTCTTTCGTCTCCTACCTCAGGAGAAGTTATCGTTGCCGGATTTAATGCAAAGAAACAGCCTGAAGAAATAAAGAAAAACATCGGTTATATGTGTCAGAAGTTTTCCCTTTATGAGGATCTGACGGTGAAGGAAAATATAATGCTTTACGGCGGGATATACGGGATGAAAAAAGCGCATATTAAAGAAAGAACGGAATCACTTCTTGACAAACTGAAATTTCGTGAATACGGAGACAGACTAATTTCCGATCTGCCACTTGGTTTGAAACAGAAACTGGCTTTTTCGGTGGCTGTTTTTCACGAACCTAAAATTGTTTTTCTTGATGAGCCAACTGGCGGTGTCGATCCGATCACCCGGAGGCAATTCTGGGAGATGATATATGAAACAGCAGACAGAGGCATAACTGTTTTTGTTACAACGCATTATATGGATGAGGCTGAATACTGCGACCGTATTTCAATTATGAGTGAGGGCAGGATTGTTGCAATTAATACACCGGAGGAACTCAAAAAGCAGTATAATGCAAGGACAGTAGAAGAGGTATTTGTGAAGATAGCAAGACCAGAAAACCGACCTCATCCCCCGGCCCCTTCTCCCAGGAGAGAAGGGGAGCAACGCGCGGATTAATAGAGCTATAGCCCCTCTCCCCCGGGAGAGGGGTTGGGGTGAGGTGGAACTCCCCCGGGAGAGGGGTTGGGGTGAGGTGGAACTCCCCGGGAGAGGGGTCATGGTGAGGTCAGGAAGTACAAATGAACTTAAACAATTTAAATGAATCGATTCCTGGGTTTTATTAAAAAAGAATTCCTGCACATCTTCAGGGATTTCCGGACCATGATAATCCTTTTCGGGATACCAACTGCGCAGATACTCATTTTCGGTTTTGTGGTCACCACCGATATCAGGGATACCAATGTGGCCTTTCTTGACCTTTCAAAAGATGAAGTTACCCGGAAAATATCTGATAAGATATGTTCATCTGGATTTTTCAAAAGAGCGGATGACCTTCAGAATTATAATGAAATCGACATGGCAATGAAAAAAGGGACTGTAAAGGCCGTTATCGTTTTCAGTGATAATTTCGGGCATGACCTCACAAGCCGTGGAAAAGCTACAATCAGCATAATCGCTGACGGGTCAGAGCCAAATACCGCTACCCTGATAACAAATTACATCACAGCTATTGTGACAGATTTCAACAGGGAATTATACAGCACACCAGCAAGCGTGAATATTCTTGTCCAGCCTGAAGTCAGGATGTTCTACAACCCCGGGTTAAAAGGTCATTTTATGTTTGTACCGGGTGTGATAACCCTGATCCTGATTCTTGTCTGCGCCCTGATGACATCTATCACAATTACCCGTGAAAA
>CAYPKL010000519.1:0-4634 GCA_964411285.1 uncultured Rikenellaceae bacterium | reverse complement strand
GTGATCAGATCCAGCTTCTTCTCAAAATCTTCAATTAAGGCAATTTTCTGGCTTGGCGTTCTGATAAACTCAATATAAAATGGAGCATTCCAGATCAGAACAGCTGAAAGATCTCCATAAAATGATTTGTCACCGGACGGGTTTATTTTATTGCTTCCACCAAGAGTAAGCGCTTTTCCGGAAAAAATTTTAGTCTCGGGATTATTGCATGAGTATATTGTAAGAATATCTTTTGCAGCCTGATAATGACACTTCTCAAGCGACTCATTGGTTATTGGTATGAATTTGCTTTTAGTTGAAGTTGTTCCTGATGATTTGGCATACCATTTTATGTTACCGGGCCAGGTCAGATTGTCCTCTCCCTTTAGCATCCTTTCTATATATGGAAGGTACTCTTCATATGACCTTACAGGGATCCGCGATTGAAAGTCCCTAACCGACCTGATGGATGAGTAATCATACTTTTTCCCCAGTTCCGTCAATGCCGCAGTTGAAATAAGCCCGAAAAGGATCTTTTGCTGTGTCTCCCCGGGATACTTTTTAAAGTGCTCTATCTGGCTTATCCGCTTTGTATTAAGCCTCTTTATTATGGAAGGTATTAAAGCCATTGAAATAAAAACGGTTGACGTACTAAATATATAGAAAATTATTCCAGCGATCGTTTAATGATCAGCCAAAAATCTCCTTAAGAACCTGAAGGGAGTTTATTTTTTTCAGTACCGGCAGGTGAATGGAATAGTATTTAATAATTGTGTCAAGCACCTCATTCCTGAGAGTTCCGGTTAAAGGTATTGAGCTCATGGAGTCGTAGGTGGATGAGAAGAACAGGGCCAGGATATCAGATACAGTCTCATTGGCATAATTGCCGTGAACCGGCGGAATAACAACGAAATTGCCTTCTGCCATATCAAAATACCTGTTTTCTTTTTCAGTTCTGGGCCCGGGTTCAAAACCCAGAAAGCTGCAAAGTCCTATAAGGAAAGCGATGTGGAAGTTGGCAAAACCTGAATGGCTGTTGTTGAAATATTTCAACGAATGCTCGATGAAATCGTACAGTTCATAGTTCCGGGTCTCTTCTTTCAGGATACTGCTAAGTATCTCACCCAGAAAAACTGCGGTACAGCTTTTTTTGATATTGCTGTAAATATCCGACGGAGAATAAGAAACCGAGAATTCCTTCAGCATGTGCATACTCTGTGATTCCCTGTAATAAAGAACCACGTCAAGTATAAACATCGGTTGAAAAAGCGCATTATGTTTTCCGGTTTTCCTGCTTCTCAATCCTTTTACCATGAATGACTGCCTGCCGAATTCGCGGGTATAAGCCTGCACAACGACACCGGAATCGGAATATTTTATCTGATGCAGGATGATGCATCTTGTCTTCTGTAGCATGGCAGTAAATGTAAATTCAAATATAAAATTATTATATTTACCTTACAATCAGGTGCAGGATGATCGCAACATATAATGAGGAGTTGATAAGACGTATTGCCAGGCTTGCAAGACAGAACCAGGAACTGGAAGAACATATAAAAAAGCTGGAAAAACGGGTTGAAACACTTACAAGGGCTAATGATAAACTAAAGGTTCTTCATCAAAAAGGACAATCCGGTCCTTCAACGGAAGAATCCCCGTCTGAAGAAAGGGAAAAGCCATTGAAGTTCAATATGGCAACAATTCTTTTTGCCGATATTCATAGTTCGTCAGATGGTATTGAAAAGATGGATCCGGCTACCATAATGGATGAGCTGGATGAAATATTTTTTGAATTCGGCGCCATAGCCGACAGGCTTAAAATTGAGAAGATCAAAACAATAGGGGATACATTCATGTGCGCCGGTGGTATACCGGTAAAAAATATCACAAATCCGATTGATGTAGTTACAGCAGCACTTGAAATGAACAATTTCCTCGAAAAATTTGAAAAACAGAAGAGAGGAAATGATATAAGGATCTGGAACCTGAAGACAGGCATCCACACCGGTTCTGTAACTGCTTCAATATCCGGCAAAAAAAAGGTCAGCTATGATATAAAAGGCGATACTGTCAATAATGCCAGCAGGATAGAAGGATTTTCATCTGATGGTTCAATCCTGATCTCGGTAATGACATATGAGCTTGTGAAAGAATTCTTTGACTGTGAATATGCAGGGAAGCTTCCTGTAAGGTACAAAGGAGATCTCCAGTTATATAAAGTTAAGGGATTAAAGCCTGAATTTTCTGCCGGGGGAGAAGGGAAGGAACCTAACGGACTGTTTAAGACTAAATTCGGGCTGATTCAGTTTACCGATATCCAGGAAATAATTCTGGACAAGCTTGAAAGGGAGCTTCCCGCATTTCTTTTTTATCATAATGTGAAACACACTGTGGATGTTGTCACGGAAGTTGAACTCATAGGCTGGGCAGAAGGCTGTACGGATGAAGAGATTTTAATTTTAAAAACTGCCGCGCTTTTTCATGACGCCGGACATACTGTATCTTATGATAATCATGAAATGTACGGTGCGGGTATGGCCGGGGAGCTGCTGCCGCAGTTCAATTATACACCGGGGCAGATCGAACAGATCTGTTCATTAATAATGTCAACAAAACTGCCTCCCCAACCATCTAATCTGCTAGAAGAGATCATCTGTGATTCGGATCTCGACTATCTTGGCAGAAGTGACTTTATTCCTGTTTCAAATACTCTTTTCGAGGAATTGAAGGCGCAAAACAAGATGAAGGAACTGAATGAATGGAATAAGCTGCAGGTCAAGTTTATCTCAGGCCATCAATATTTCACAAATACTGCAAGAAGTCTCAGGGAAGTGAACAAACAGCTTCAGATAGAGAGGATTCAGAGCCTTATTACTGATTAGTTATGGGCTGATCACAAGAATTTTGGTCACACACGATTGTGAACCATCGTTGCTGGAGCAGAAAACCAGATATACCCCGGTTACCACCCTTTTGCCGTTAAAGGTCGTCAGGTCCCAGGATGCCTGCCCTCCGGTTGATTCTGTTATATAGACAAGGTTCCCGCTTATATCTGTTATCCTGACCTCCGTATCCTTCAGCAATCCTGTTATTGTCACATTCCCCTCAAAATCTTCCCTGACGGGATTAGGAAAAGAATAGACATTTGTGAATTTCTGTTTTCCCTCAGTTGCAGTCTCCCTGACGGATAAAACACCTTCAGAAGTTCCGAACCAGACCTCCCCGGTCTTATTATCTGCGGCAACAGTGGCTATTGAATCAGAAAAAAGCGGGGAGTTGCGTCTGTTAAAAGCTTTGAGCACCTTAGCCCCGTCAGATGAAAGAAGGTAAACACCGGAACCTGATGTCCCCAGCCATTTCCTGTCAGCTCCGTCAACAGAAATTGAGGTGATTGTCTCTGTGCCAAGCATATAGTCAGCAAGACCTGATCCGTCATTGCGGGGGATCTTTATCCTGTTGGCATTTTCATCAGAAACAAAGATCTTTTCAGGATTGTAATAAACTACCGGGCCTTTGTCGGTCCCTATCCAAATATTTCCATCAAGATCTTCCGACAAAGAGAGGGCGTAAAAAATATCCCCGCCGGTATCTTTTATTATCAGCTTTAAAGATTTATCATCAGTAAAAACATCGGGACTGTTATTATCATCAATGACAAAAACAGCAGCTTCGCGGGGAAGGATGATCCATTTTTGTCCCAATGATGTTGAAATAATATCTCCCATTACAGGAGAATCTGCCTGCAAAGGATTATCTATCCAGTTACCATCAGGCTTAAGGATCAGGATGCTGCCTTTTGATCCGGTCTGGGTTACCCAGAGATTTCCGGGTTTGTCAAATGCCATTCCGCAGATTTTAACATCATGGCCGCCTGAGTAGTAATTCAGTAATGGTGAATTTGTTTCATCATAATGATTCAGGAGATTGTTGCCGCGGTACTCAAACAATCCGTCTCCCCAGGTGGAGATATAAAAATGGTTGATATCACCGGGGTCAATGCAGCATCTCATAGCATCACCGGCAGTTCCGGAAAGAATATTTGTAAACTTATTGTTTTCATGTACAGAAACCTGGAAAGCCCTTCCGATTGCATTCCACAGATAATCTGATCCACCGGCGCTGATAATTGTTTTTCCGTTCAGTGAAGTAATATGACCAACATAGTTTGATGCAGGTCCGGCCAGAGCCAGGTTTGTGAATTCAGCCATTTTATCTCCATCAATAAGGCCATAGTTTTTATCGGCAATCCAAATATTATCATCCTCTGCTATTGCCTGGGATATATCAGGTATTCCCCAGCCATAAGATAAGATAGTTTTTTTAATTAAGCCGGCAGAATCAAAATACCTTACTGAACCGGATGAGGAAATTGTAAATCCGTCCGGTGCACTGTCAAATGACCTGTTCTGAATGCCCGGAGTCTTCGAAAAAAGTATTGTCTCACTACCGGCAGCATAAACATTATCTCCATCAGACAACGTTCCGGGTACATTTACATAAAGCTTACCGCCGCTGAAAATTGTAAGTGTACATCTTAACCCTGGAATGCCAGCCATCTGATCCCAGTTTCCGAAATAAGCCAGACCCTGGTTTGAGATGTCAGCAAACCAGACGCCAAGATTTGTGGCAGCGTATATTTTATTGTTTCCGAAGGC
>CAYPKL010000518.1:0-11505 GCA_964411285.1 uncultured Rikenellaceae bacterium | reverse complement strand
AATATTCCCATTTTCATCGTTGAAAAGTATACTGCCTGAGGAGAGGTCAACTTTCACAGCGGTTTTCTCTGTTGACAACACAAGAGTATTTGCCTCCTGCCGGACTTTAAAAACCGGGATCGGCAATTTGTTATCAGTAATGCAGAGACTCTTTTCTTCCGAAAATTTGCCGGCAGCTGATGCCACGACATGAATAATCTCATCACTGAAAACTTCAAGCTTTATCAGCTTTACATTTCCCTGATCGCCCGGTCTAAGCCTGATTACTACTCCATTGTCAATCTTATTCCAGGTTGATTGGGAACACATTGTAAATAATAAAACAGCTGCAAAAAAGAGACCTGTTCTTCTCATCTGTACTTCAGGGATTAAAAGAATTTTTTCGTCAGAAAGATCATTTCTTTTCAAGAAGCTTATCTGCGGCCAGAACAAGGAAAGTAAAGTTGGTCGCACCGCCCCCGAGAACATACTCCTGCTGCTGCCAGAGATAAGGCCAGTCGAGCAACTCAGGAAAATCGGGACGGATCAGAGCAGTTCCTGATGAAACACCGCCAGGAATATAAGACTCATCAGCCCTGTTTATCCCGTATGCTATTGTGGTTGACCTCACTCCCACTCCCGATGCAAATGAGGAGGTATTGTCTCCGGGATGAACACCAAGAATGAAATTCAAGGCATTAAAGATTGGTGCTGACCGAAAGAGATCCGGGAATGCCGTATGAAGAAAATACTGTCTGACCCCGAAGCTTTGGATATCCCATCCCGCTCCCCATATACGGGGACGATAGGGAACACCAAAGGGGGTTTCAGCAGATTGCCTGTTTATTTCTTCTGACAGATTCCCGGCAGCATTCTTAACCAGGGCAGTGAAGTCGTTATTATTTATCTTTGGCAGAGCCCTGCCAATAATCCACCCTATGCTATTTATGCCTTTGACAACCGCTTCTTTATTCTCCAGAATGTAGTTTTTGTACTGATCCTTACCTGTTGTAAGAAACAGTTCAATTGCAGCATGGATTTTAGAATTTACTACCGGACCTGAAACCTTATAGTCATGATTAAAAATAGCTTCTGAAATATCGAGGCTCTGCCGGCCCAGATCATCATTAAATCCTTTCAGGACTCTGGCTCCGGCGGCTAAATGGGCAGCAACAGTGAGTTCTCTCGAAGGATTATCTTCGGTGAATACCCACCGGTCATCATTTTGTGAAGAACCTGTACCGGTACGTTCCCCTGGCTTAAGGTTTCTGTCATAAAACAGGCCGTCTGTCATGGCCGATCCGTCACCAAGAAGAACATACTGCCGTTTATCACCTTCAATAATACCTCTGTAGAGACGTCCCATATTTTTATAGCCTCCAACCACTGAGAGCAGTCCATGTTCAACCTGTTGAAGAACATCCGGTTTGCCATCGGGCTGGTGTATTTCAACAATACGTGTATTCTGGTCAACAGAGGTTTCGTCGTAATTTATATTAAAGGTTTCAAAGATCATGCTCAGAATATAAACCTCCCCGCTCTGAGATTCAACCCTCAGATCCCAATCACCCGCATCATGCCATCCTCCGATATTCAGGCCCGGAACATGATCTCCGGATTTAAAATCAGTCAGTGTCGATTCCCTCTGAATGTAGCCGTCAAAATGATTGTGGTTTACAGGAGCCATCAGAGCGTCATCCATGTGGCATAACCCATGCCATACCCTGTATTTCTCATTTATTCTCATATGACACATCTGAACGGGCAGGAAGTATTCGATGGTCGGCTGCCAGACATTCCGCCTGTACACGTCAGAAGCGATGCGGAACGGCTGTGATTGCTGGTTCCCGTATTTAATAAAATATAAACCTTCCTGATTAATCCCGGTGAAATCAAATTTAAGGTAATTATAGCGAAGAAACTGTCCCCAGGATTCTGTCTTAAATTTTCCGGACTCAGTCACCTCGCCGTTTGCACCTAACCGGATCAAAACAGGCACTTCCTTTTTTACATCATTTTTATCCAGTTCGATAATGGCAATCTTTTCCTGTTCAGGGCGATAGCCGATCTGTGAAACATGAATAACAGGAGTGCTTGTCCATCCGGGAACAATATTTGGGGTAATTATCCATTCAACAGCATTTTTTGAGGCGCCTTCAGCGACAAGGGAACGTACAACAAACCAACCGTTATTATGTAAATATCTGCCATCGATAAGCTGAAGGTCTCCTGTCAATGATTCTATTGTCATTCTTAACATTTCATCGTCGGGTGCTACGGTAAGTTTTTTACCCTTAGCCATAGGCTGAGCTGCCACTATTTCGCCCTTTGCATCTTTCAGAGCAGGTCCGTTTGCCTGTCTGGGGAATATTCCTGAATTTTTATCCATAAACCATGTCTTGCCAAAAAGCCAGCCGGGAAAAAGTTCCATATTAAATCCGACTTTACCTATAAATTCTGCCGGAACTGATTGATCAAGGTCAACAGTAACGATTATTGACTCTCCCCGGGCTCGTATCTTAACGGTATAGTTGAGATTAAGATCAGGATATTCAATGGGATTAAATCCCTTCCTGTTTATCGCAGGATCGGGATATGCAAGACTCACTGTTATAAGATTTCCCGCGGCGTCAACTTTCCGGTCGAGTTGTTTGGGAATAGGCTGCCATTGACCGGGCGTCTCATCAAGACGTATATCCCCGTTTGTAGCAAGGCGTTTACCGTTCATAATAACTGCAACACCACCCTGGTGACCTTCAGGATAAATATCCTGAAAAGCCATCACATTAACTCCAGCTCTTTCAAAATACTCAAGCTTATTAAGGACAAAAGAAGATTGTTGAGAAAAACCTAAAATTGTAAGAAACAAAAAAAGAAATACTGTAACTGACTTTCTCATAATATTTAGAATTGATTTGACTTATTTAACTTCCCATTTATATAACCCGCAGCCATAATTTTATTCAGTTTCACTTTTAATCTGACTACTATTTTTTATCCTGCTCGTCATATCCTTCCTGTTGGAAGCTTTTGTTGGCGCCGGCAAAGGCTTTGAAACATCAGCTGCGGTGGGAAGCCAGACCATCATCTGGCCGGGTCCCCTGTTGTTCCATAAAGCATAGGGTATTAAAATAACAGGCTCCTCTTCAAGCACACCGATTTTACCATCAACTGTTCTCTCAGTTTGTGAACCTGTTGTTTTTATAACCTGGATACCGCCAAGCAAGTTCTGGTTAAATTCAGTTGTAAACAGAGATTCCTTTTTAAAAATAAGATTCAGTATGTTACCCGAATTATTATCCGGCCATTCAGCACAATAAATAACAGGTCCGCGCTGAACGGCAATTTTGTTCAGATCATCCTTGATCCTTTCATCTGCAATCACAGTCCTTACAGGCATAGGAAATTCAAGTTCAATTTTATCTCCTGCCTTCCATTTCCGGTCAATAGCTGCATACCCATCGACCAATAAAGGGGTAAGATATTCACCGTTTACCGAAATCTTTAGGCTATCAGTATTATGATCCGTAAATTTATATAGTCCGCCAGGGATGGCCTCATTACGTGACCATCCGGGTATGCGGATCTTAAGGATGAATTTTTCTTTCTTTTCAGGAATTAAAAGTATTTCAACTTTGCCATTCCAAGGGAATTCTGTTTTCTGTGAAACTGTAACATTCTTAGTTCCTAATGTGACACTGGCTTCGTTTGATATGAAAAGATTTATATAGAGTTCGTTGTCAGTCACAGCATAAATATAACCCGGAATGGCAGGTACGAACCGGGCCACATTTGAGGGGCAGCAGGCACATCCGAACCAGGCACTGCGCGAATGCTGGCCCATGGATTCCAGTGGGTTCGGATAAAAGAATCTGTCGCCTGAAAGTGATACTCCGGAAAGCATTGAGTTATATAAAGTCTTTTCAAGAATGTCAATATACTTACTTTGGCCCTGCAAAAGGAAGAGCCTGTGATTAGTAAAGATATTCCCGATTGAAGCACAGGTCTCGCAGTATGCCGTCATATTCGGAAGATAAAAAGGATCTGCAAAACCTTCATTTCCGCCTGTAGCTCCAATTCCTCCGGTCAGATAGATCTTACTGTTAACTATATCTTCCCAGATATGGGTAATTGCTTTAAGATAAGAATCATCTTTTGTTATTGCGGCGATATCAGCCATTCCCGAGTACATATATGTTGCTCTTACTGCGTGTCCTGACGCTTCAGTCTGATCCACCGGCTTCTTTTCAGCCTGGTTGTATAGTCTGCCATTAGGGCCGCGGATATCGAGAAAGAATTTCGCAAGGTCAAGGTACCGGTTATCACCTGTTGCCCGGTAGAGCTTTACAAGTCCCATTTCAATAACCTGATGGCCGGGCCAGACTCTCAGGCTGTCGCCTCCAAAGTCTTTAATAACCAGGTCGGCTGATCTGACAGCAATATCAAGGAGGGATCGCTTACCGGTAGCCTGGTAATGGGCAACAGCTGCCTCATAAAGATGTCCTATGTTATAAAGCTCATGACTATGCAAAGAATCATTGATCCATCTTTGTTTATTTGCCGATTCATGAAGGCCCTCTCCCCCATGCATTTCAGCGATAGTTCTGTTTGTATACAGATATCCGTCATCCTCCTGTGCAAGTCCTATTTTGCTGATTAGTGTATCGAGATAATCATCCTGTGCGGGATCGGGATACGTCTGAAGCGAATAGCCAGCACCTTCAATAATTTTGAAAACATCTGAATCATCAAAAGGATAAAGAGATTTGAATCTTCCGGTATCAAGTCCCGCGGCAATCTCAAAATTTTTTATACGACCTGAGGTTTCGCAATAGCGGAATGCAATAGGAATTGTTACAAGAGCATTTTTTTTAATTCTGGGAGACCAGAAATTATCTGTCAGTTTAACCGATGTAAATGGAACAGGCCTGATAGGATAATCATCTTCTCCTTCACTTTTTTTATCACATCCTGAAAGTACCAGGAGTAACGTCAGGACCGGAACGGCCACATAAGGGTTCAGCATGTCAGCTCTTTTTAAATCAGGTCAATTCATTTTCGATAAAGGAACCAAGTTTTTTATACTTTTTAAATAACGATTCATATTTTGCCGCTCTGACAGGGTCCGGCAGGTATTCTTTTTCAAAACCGTTTCCCATTGCTTCCTGAGCAGCAGGAATATCTTTGTAGATTCCAGCCACTACCGAGGCAGCCATTGCAGAGCCCAGTGCGCAAGTCTGATCTGAAAGAGCCACCCTGATGGGCATATTCAGGACATCGGCAACTATCTGCATAACAAAAGGATTTTTTTTGGCCACACCGCCGACAGCAATTACCCTGTCAATCCGTACTCCTTCTGAGATAAAACGCTCATTTATCATTTTTGAGCCAAATGCTGTTGCCTCCACAAGTGATTTGAAAATCCTTGGGGCATCGGAACCTAATGATAATCCTGCAATTACACCTTTAAGCGACTGATTTGCATCGGGTGTCCGGCGGCCGTTAAGCCAGTCGAGCGCAACAATCGCGGTCTCCTCATCCTGAAGAGACGCTGCCTGTTTACTAAGCTCAGGTATAATTTTATCTGTAGTCTCCTTCTGTATCCTTTCCCTGGCTGATTCATCAAGCCAGTCTGATTTTGCTATTATTTCAGAAACAGGCCATAACAGAAGAGTGCTGAACCATGCATAGACATCCCCAAAGGCTGATTGCCCTGCTTCAAGGCCTGTCATTCCCGGAACAATTGACCCGTTAACCTGGCCGCAAATGCCGGCAACAGGATTATCTCCGACTTCAATAGCCGGCGCAACCAGCATATCACATGTTGAAGTACCCATAACTTTTACAAGATGGTAAGGTTTTACTTCACCACCAACAGCTCCGAGATGTGCGTCGAAGGAGCCTGCTCCTACTTTTACACCTTCAGGCAGACCAAGTCTCCCTGACCACTCCGCTGAAAGTGTACCGGCTACCATATCAACAGTAAACGTATCTTTATAAAGTCTCTCTTTCAATCCTGCAAGCAACGGATCAAGCCTGACAAGGAATTCCTCATCGGGTAATCCTTTGAAGTCCTCATGCCACATAGCTTTATGACCTGCAGCACATCGGCTCCTTTTCAAAGTTAACGGATCACTGTTTCCTGTAAGTAATGCAGGGATCCAATCGCAATGCTCAACCCAGGAAAATGCACTCTTCCTTACCTTCTCATTGACTCTGAGAACATGGAGGATCTTTGACCAGAACCATTCCGAAGAATAAACGCCTCCCTCATATTTTGTGAAATCTACTCCACCCCATGATTTTGCAAGCCGGTTTATCTCTGCAGCTTCCTTAACAGCCGTGTGGTCCTTCCAGAGTATGAACATAGCATCCGGATCATCATCAAATTCAGGCTTTAACGAGAGGGGTGTTCCTTCCCTGTCAACAGCCACAGGCGTTGATCCTGTGGTATCAACAGTAATTCCGTAAATGTTCTGAATGATATCAGATGGTAATCCATGCAATGCACCTTTGACTGATTTTTCAAGACCCTCCAGGTAATCCTTCGGATGCTGCCGGAAACGGTTGCCTGATGGATCACAGAACAAACCTTTCTTCCATCCTGAGTATTCAAAAACTGATGTGCCGATAATTTTTCCATTTCCGGCATCAACAACAACTGAGCGGACTGAATCAGTTCCGTAATCGATGCCTATTACATATTTGTTTGCCATATTTCGAAATTAGATTTGGGGACTTATTGATATACTGTGACTTGCAAATCCTTCCTTGAGGGGTTGGGGGGTAATTTCTGCCTTTTGATACAACCTTCATAAAACATTATGAAGTATTCGTCGGTACAATTTCATACTATTACCAGAAGTAGGCATAAAATGCTACTATTACAGCAATTATCAAACCTGAAAAGACAAGGTCCCAGTTATTCCAGCTGGCTCTTGTAACTGCTTTCTCTTCAGCCGTCGCTGATCCGATATACAATCCCCTGATTGCAACAGGATCTGCTTTAGGTGTAAAATAGCTGACCACAATCATCAGAATGATTACAAAGAAGAAAAGTATGATTTCATAATGTAGCCAGTTCAGCTTAAGAAAAACCGTATAAAAAATATTATCGTGGCTCATTCCGGAGCCAAATATTTTGAATCCCAATCTGGTCATACCCAGAACAAATCCTGTTACTAATCCTATAAATCCGGCTTTTGGTGTGGTCCTTTTTGAAGCTATTCCCAGCAAAAAGACTGCTGCAATTCCAGGTGCAAGAAGCGACTGGACATCCTGAAGGTATGCATAAAGAACTTTACCAAGGCCCTTCATCACCGGGATCCATAATATCCCCAGGATGACCACCACAACAGTAGCAATTCTTCCTACCCTCACGAGTTCTTTCTGAGGGGCGTCCGGCTTATATTTCTGATAGAAATCTACAGTGAACAGGGTGGCCGATGAATTAAAGAGTGATGCAAGAGAACTCATCAGGGCTGCAAGTATGCCGCCTACTACCAGGCCTTTAAAACCCAGAGGAAGAAGTTCCTTTACAAGAACGGCAAAAGCAGAATCTGAATCCGGCAAACTTATCATTCCCTTAGCATTAAGAGAATAAGCTATCATACCGGGGATCAGGAAAATGAATACCGGAGAGAGTTTGAATGCAGCTCCGAGAATAGCTCCTCTTCTTGATTCCTGCTGGTTACGGCCCGAAAGTACCCTCTGAACAATATACTGATCGGTGCACCAGTACCAGAATCCAATTATTGCTGATCCCAGGATTACCCCTGTCCACGGATATTCAGGATCATTTGCCGACCTCATGAGCTGGGTCATAGTATCTCCGTCAGCATTTACCGGCACAGCCCGGCAAATCTCCATCATCTCCGACCAGCCTCCCAGTTTTATCAAACCGATGATCAGGACTGCAACAGATCCGATAAGTAAAATAGGGGTTTGCAGGACAGAAGTCCACAAAACGGCTTTCATGCCTCCAAGGGTTGTATAGATCCCGGTAAGTACAACCAGTCCTACGGCGCTGATCCAGAAAAAATCAATTCCGAAAATTGAATCTATTCCAAAAACCTGTTTGAAAACTATGCCCCCTGCATAAACAGTAACTGCAACTTTTGTGAAAACATAGCTTACCAGTGAGATAATCGAAAGCACACTTCTGGATCCTTTGGTATAGCGCTTTTCAAGAAATTCCGGCATTGTGAATACCCCGCTGCGTGCATAAAACGGTACAAAGAACCATCCCAGGATCAGGATCAGCCACCCGTGCATTTCCCAGTGGGCCATTGCCATTCCGCTTGAAGCGCCTGCACCTGCAAGCCCGACAAGGTGTTCCGACCCGATGTTGGATGCAAAAATCGAAGATCCTATTGCCAGCCATGTTGCGTCACGGCCAGCCAGAAAATAATCTGTTGTTGTCTCATCTTTTTTTCTGGTGACCCAGATAATGATGCCTATTAATCCAAGACAAAAGATTCCCAGAACGATCCAGTCTAATGCTCCCATAATTAATTAATTAAGAAGGTTTTAAAATAGCCTAAGCAAAACAAAATAAGGAATATCAGGTTTAAAAAGCGTTTGTTCAAATTTAAAAAATATCACGGTTCCAATCTAAAAGTGATGACTGAATAAATTCAATAATCCTTTGATTTTCCTCTTTACCGTTTCCTGTTACCGGAAATGGTTCACCAAATTTCATATAAATCGGCTTTTTACTGTCGAGTGGACCAAGCTCCCTGATCATCTTTCCTTGTCCCCAGAAATCAGTTTTCAGAGCAATCGGGACAACTTTGACACCGGCTTTTCTTGCGAGCTTTACTCCAAGAGAATTAAATTCTTCCGGTTTGAATTCAACGCTTCGGGTGCTCTGGGGGAAGATAACTATCGAGACTCCTTTTTTCAGTAGATCAGGTCCTTTGGTCATTACTTCCTCAAAATCCTTTCGGGGATCGGTTCTTCCCACCACAATAGGATCGCGCGATCTCATAACATGTCCGAATATAGGGTGACGTACAAGGCTCTCCTTAACAACAAATGTTACATCGCGATGCGGTGCGATTATTCCCGGAAGAACCATCGTTTCGAGGGTGCTCATATGATTGCCGATAAAAACCACGGGAGATGAGCATGCAGCAATATTTTCCATCCCCGAAATATGAAATTTGCCTCCGCTTTTTTCAATGAACCTGAAGATGTAGAATGAAGAATCAGCCCAGGCCTTTTTGTCATAGATTCCTTTTTTAGCCTCACTTCTGGTTTTCAGAACTTCGAAAGCATATTTAAGAGTAAAGTAGAGTCTGTTATAATGAATGATCCTGTAAAACACACCAACTTTTCCCTTGCCGGGAGTATCATATGACCAGGAATCAAAATAGCCGTAGTTCATTTGTTTTGTTAAAATCCTTTCCTGTACTTTTCCATAAGCTCCCTGTTAAGATCGAGCGGTGGTTTCGCACCTTCGGGAAGGAATGATTTATAAGGATGATTTTTAGAATATTCTTCAAATTCCTTTTTTATTTCACCCAGTAATTTTGGCCTGGTAAAAAGATCAAGGGCAGTGGCAGCAATGACTTTGGCTCCGGCATTGAGTCCCTTCCATGCTGCTGATCCATAGCCTGATGCCACGGTTGACCAGTGATGTCCTATTGAGCCGGGAACCCCAACAGGGAAATTAACGGTTGCAGTAGGTGCAAGCAGAGTCACTTCACCAACATCTGAAGAGCTGCCTCCTACCTGAATGGCGGGCGGTTCCTCCAATTCACCAGTATTAACCGGGTAACCCGTTTCTTTTTCTCCAAGCTCTTTCTGAAGTGTTCTGGCATAAGAGTTTTCTTTTTCTGTCCATTCCGGCATTCCCACCAGTTCAATGTTTCTTTGAATTGTTTCAGCCATCCCTTTGTTCAGATGCCGCTGGTGAATTGCAGTAATTACATTCACCGTATCCAGAGTGGTACCTGATGCAAGCGCTGCACCTTTTGCGCAATCAACCACCCGTCTGAACATTTCCTCCAGCCTTTCATCGGTATTCCTGAGATAGTACCATACCGAAGCTTTGTCGGGTACAACATTTGGGGTTTCACCACCTTCAGTAATTACATAATGCATCCTGTTCGTATAAAACAGATGCTCCCTGAGAAAATTGGTGGAAACATCCATTAACTCAACGGCATCAAGAGCGCTTCTTCCACTCCAGGGAGCTCCTGCAGAATGAGCTGTTTTTCCTTTGAAAGAAAACACTATTGACATCACTGCACTTCCCAATACACCGTAGCGTGTCGAAAAATCAGAAGAGGCATGGTTATCAATTACAGCATCAATATTATCAAAAACACCCGCTCTTACCATAAAAGGTCTTCCTATGAGGGTCTCCTCAGCAGGAGAGCCAAAAAATTTCAGGGTTCCCTTTATGTTGTTACTTTCCATACTTCTCTTTACAGCAATAACTGCTGCAGCTGCTGCGGTACCCATTGTATTGTGTCCGCATCCATGCCCCGGACCTCCGTCAATAACCGGATCCTTAACCGGAGTAAGCGGTTTTTGTGAAAGCGTAGGCAGCGCATCGTATTCGCCAAGGATTCCAATAACAGGTTTACCGCTACCCCAGGTAGCTATGAAGCATGTAGGAATGCCCGCAATACCTTTTTCAATTTTGAATCCCTCATCTTCAAGAGCTTTTATAAGAATGGCCGATGATTTGAATTCCTGCATCCCAAGTTCTGCAAAGTTCCAGATAGAATCAGAAATATTGCCGAATTTTTTTATTATCAGGCTGTCAGAAAGGAAATCAAGTGCAATTTTCTTTTCTTTATAAAGATCCGGTTTACCGGGAAATTTCCCTTCATTTTTAGCCTGGGCAAATATCAGAGGCATTGAAAAGAAGGAAACACAAACCAGGAAAATAATTCGTCTGAACAGGACTTTCCAATTCATAGGTTTGTTAATTTGATTAGCGCTTAGAATTATCCTAACACAAATCTAATATTAAATTGTAAATTTATCGGATCGTCAAACAACCTATTCTTTTACAATATTGTAATGAAACGCTGCCTGACGGATGATATTTTACATACTGTGCTGATATTCAGTATGGAAATAATGAAATAAGGAAATAATGAAATCAATTTTATCTTTTCTGACTCTGATATTAATAAGCAATTTCATTTTTGCACAGAATCCCTTCAAAGGAAACCAGTGTATAGTAAAATCAGAATTCATTTTTAAGATGGGGGAAGTTAGCTTTCCAAGCTGCCATGCTTCTACCATAACCGGGACCAGTAACGGATTCCTTGCCGCATGGTTTGGAGGTAAGGAAGAAAGCAATCCTGACGTTGGTATCTGGATAAGCAGGTTTTCAGACGGCAAATGGTCAAGACCGGAAGAAATTGCAACAGGAGCAAGAGGGGAAAAACGATATCCATGCTGGAATCCGGTCCTTTTCAACGGAAGTGATAAGATCCTTCTGTTTTATAAGGTTGGGCCGAGCCCTTCCGAATGGTGGGGTGAATTAATAACTTCGACTGATAA
>CAYPKL010000517.1:0-8802 GCA_964411285.1 uncultured Rikenellaceae bacterium | reverse complement strand
ATACCTCCGGCTACAATTAATGCATAAAGATTCATAAATATGATTTTCTACACTCAATGGCTGATCCCTAACCCCTAAAGGGAGCACAATATTTTATAGTATTTGAGGCTGTCTCGAATGTTTTTAATTCATATTCTTCTTCCTTTGCGTCCTTAGTGTTTACCTTTGTGATCCTTTGTGGTTCAAGGATTTATAATAAACCACAAAGAACACAAAGTATATAATAAAAGGTGCACAAAGTACTCTTGAAACAGTCTCGTTATTCTTTTGTATACAGGAATCTCTTGATGCTTCTTTTTGGTGTTTTTGCAAATTCCTCAGGATGAATCCTGAACTTTGTTACAGCCATGAAATCAGGCAATTTTTCATTAACTGCCTTTCTGGTCACATCAAGAACAGGTAAAAGTTGTTCTTCTGAAATGTTGTTTTTCTTCATCATTTCATAGTCAGGATAAATTAATCCTACCAACTTATTATCCTCTGAAATAACCAGTGATTCTGTTATATAATCCATGTTATTTATAACTGCTTCAATCTCCTCGGGGTAAATATTTTTCCCGGAAGGGCCAAGAAGCATGCTTTTACTTCTTCCTTTAATAAAAATATTCCCTTCTTTGTCAATAATTCCACGATCACCCGTATGCATCCAGCCATTTTCATCAATTATATCCCTCGTAGCCTTTTCATTCTTATAGTATCCAAGCATTACGTTTTCGCCGCGAAGGATTATCTCTCCTACCTCCTTCTGCGGGTCAGAAGAATCAATAGTTACTTCGAGTGTATCAACCGGCCGGCCTGACGCCCCCAGCTTTGTGGTATCCCATGATGCATAGGATATCAGCGGTCCGCACTCAGTCATTCCATATCCTACAGTAAACCTGAATCCTATCTTTTTAAAGAATTGTTCGGCTTCAGGATTAAAAGCTGCACCGCCTATAACAATTTCTTTAAACCGCCCTCCAAAAGTCTCCACCAGTTTTTCCCTTATCTTATTATGAAGAATCTTATTCACCCCCGGTATTGCCAGGAGAATTTTCATGTGGGGCTTATTGATGACAGGAAGCAGCTGTTTTTTGAATATTTTTTCAATTACCAGCGGAACCGATAATATAAGCCTCGGTTTTATTTCCTTGAATGCCTGAATAATTATCTGCGGTGATGGTGTCTTTGAAAGAATGGATATATGGCACCCGAATGTAAAAGGAAAAAGAAACTCAAAAGCACAACCATAAGTATGCGCAAGAGGCAGAAATGAAACGAGAGGATCGCCCGGTTTAAGAGGCATATTTGCCTGTGCGAACCGCACATTTGCAGCAAGGCTGTTGTGAGATATCATTACTCCTTTGGAAAAACCTGTTGTCCCTCCGGTATAGCTTATCACGGCAAGCTTATCATTAGTTATATCTGAGAATTTTATGTCTTCTTTTTTTAATGAAGGATATGCTTTCGAAAATCTATCGTTAAGTGAGGAATAATTCTCTTTTATCAGTTCATTATCTGACATTAACAGCGAAAAATCATCGACTGAAACTACTCCCCTGATCGAGGTCAGTTTTGTCATATCAAGCGTTTCCCAGATTTTATCATCTGCGAACAGAACTGTTGCATCTGAGTGATTGATGAGATTCATTAGATCTTCCGGCTTGAAATCGGGAAGTATTGGAACTATAACTGCCCCGTAAGTTACAGTTGCAAGATATATTACGCACCAGTTTGCAGAGTTCCTGCCGACAAGGGCTATTTTGTCGCCTTCACTGATTCCTGCATCTTTATAAAGCATATGGAATTTCAGGATCTTTTCTGCAATTTCCTTATAGGTGAATCCTTTTTCTCTGAAGTTCGACAAAGCTTCAATTTCCCAGTTCTCTTTGATGCTTTGTTCGATATAACCGACCAATCTCTCTTTTATCATAAGATTAAATGTTTTAGGTTATAGCAAATGTACACTTTGATTTATAACTATAACAAAATCTGATACCTTTTCTGGTTTCAGATAAAATACATCAAGAGTATTGCTACTATCGACAGAAGGTTAATGACGGTAAAAAAGTAATTATATTCTTCTCTTTTTTTTGTGAAATATGCCAGTTTGCGTGCAAAGATTCCAATAGTAGGAACGAAGAGGGCCAAAATAAAGATAAAAAATTCGATACCGGAGAAAACCTTGTCGAGACCTCCTTTTACCAGGGCCGAAAGGTAAACTATCACCAGCAAAACGAACAAATAGCTGAGGTATGTGACCTTAAGAAGCAATGTTGAGACAAGTCTTCGTTTATGAAGCTGATGAGGTTTAAGATAGGCATATGCTATGGAGAAGATGATAATTATGAAAACAATGCCCAGGATATAGTTTAGTACCTCGTTGAAATTTGCCATATTAACAGTATTAACAAACTGATCTTTATTCTCTTACCGACCAGATCAATGAACTTGCTCCTAAAACAGCAGCGTTCTGGGTGCTTAAATCTGAAGGCAGAAGCTTTACTTTCCCCTTGTAAATGTGAAGCAGGTTTTCTTCCATAAATTCCTTTGCCGGTTCAAAAATCAGCTCTTTTGCTAACGCCAGGCCTCCGAAGAGGAATATTGCCTCGGGATTTGTATGAGCTACCACATCGGCTAATTTAAAGCCCAGCATCCGGCCGGTATGATCAAATGCCCTTTTTGCGATGTAATCACCTCTTTTGGCAGCTTCATGAATTTTTTCGGCATCAAGTTCGTCAAAGCTGTATTTTCTTAATTCGCTTGGCTGGATACTGTCAGCCATTACCTTCAACAGGGTTCTTTTAAGACCTGTGGCAGAAACATATGTTTCGAGACATCCTTTTCTTCCGCAACCGCAATCGCGGTTAGAGGGTCCCGGCCTGATGGCAGTATGTCCAAGCTCACCGGCAAAACCATCGTGCCCGTAAACCAGCTTTCCGTCGATAACAAACCCGCTTCCGAGACCTGTTCCGAGAGTAATGACAACAAAATTTTTCATTCCTTTGGCTCCTCCGTAGATCATCTCTCCTACAGCTGCAGCGTTGGCATCATTGGTAACCATTACAGGCAGCGGTGTATGTCTTTTAAAAAGATCAGCAAGCGGAACAATGCCTTTCCAGGGAAGGCCGGCAGCATGTTCTATTGTCCCTTTGTTTATGTTCCCCATCGGGGCACCTATGCCAAATCCTTTTATCTCAATGTTATTTTTAATTTTCTGCCGCGAAACCATTATTTTCTCGTACAGAGCTGCAACAAAAACCTCAATCTCATCATATTGAGCAGTTTTTATCCGGTCCTCGGCTAAAATATTTCCTTCACGGTCAACAAAACCGAAAACCGTATTTGTTCCACCAAGATCGATTCCGACAGCGACTTCTTTATGTGCCATAATGTATTATTTAAATGTTACTACCAGATCCCATAAGGGGGTCAATTATACTATTTAAAATCAACCCGGCCGGTCAATGGGAAATAAACCAATTTCCTGCATCCCCCTGCCGATTCGAAGGTGAAATTTAACACATTTATTCCGGAATATATTCATTCCCGACCTTCCTTGCTCTTTTAGGATGATCGAGGTCTATTCCAAGAGCTACTCCGGTCTCAACAAGAATATTCCATCCTGCTGCAAGCTGAATATACTCTGCATACTGCCCTCCGTCAGGAATAATTATGGTCGGGAAAATGGTTTTTTCAGTGGAGACTGCAATTACATTCATTCCTACTCCTTTGACCAGACATTCTTCAAATTTATCACGGTTATCCTCAAACGGATCAATCCATATAAGAACTTCATTTTTATCCATTACTTCTTCAATACCATGGACAGCAAATGTTCCTTCAAGGAAAGCGGATTTTTTTCTGGTAATTTCGTTTGTTTTAAGCGCCAGTTCAGCAGCTACCCCATTGTCACGGCCGGCAAAATAAATCAGGTCAGCCTTGCTGATAATATCAATTATGTTTTTATCAATCGGTGCGGTAAGAACTGATTCTGTCTGTTCGGCAGCAGTATTTAATCCATCCATTTTTTCACCCCGGAGATTTCGCATAAGAGAATCATAAAACAATCCCTGTTCAATAACCGATTTTGTAGCGGCAACTGCATCTTCTTTTCCGCAGGAGATAATATGAGTATCATTTGCAGATTCTTCAAGCTTTGTATTTTTATTGGCTGTCAGTCCGAAAATGGCATTATGGTTCTTTTTCTTCAGAACATTAACCAGACGAATAACTTCTTTGGTCTGTCCTGAATTTGAAGCAGCAAATACTGCAAAATCCTTAAGATCATATTCACAGGCCTGGGTGCATCCTTCGGTCAATATCGGAAGGACAAATTCCTTTTTCATCGAAGAGCTTATTGTTCTCTTTGCCGGAAACAGCCTGCTGCTTCCTTCACCTGTCAGAAATAATCCTTTTTTCGCCTTTACTGCCTTAACAAAACGTTCTGAAGCCCGAGGATCAAAAGATTTTATTATCCCGGGGGTCTCCATCATTTCCCTTATAAGGGCAAATTTGTTGTATTTTGCTTCTTTTAAATTCATGGCAACTATATTTTATTGATTAAATATTCTGCTAAATCGTTCTGAACCTGAGCTTCTTTCTGAAATCCTCCGCCAAGATGCTGCCAGTAAACTTCGGCATAATCGACTCCGGCCATTTTTCCGTAATTACGGTTCCCCTCAAGAACAAATCCGAAAAAGTCATCCATTTTATGCATATGCCTCATAAGTTCTATCTGTGAGATATGGAACCCCAGCATTTGTTTTTTTGTTTCGATTACCGAGGTCACATCCACCAGAAAATGCGGCGGTACTATTTGTGAACCCAGGGGATCTGTAAGGGTAAAAGGCGACGAGTGATAAAGCAGTGGTGTAACTTCAACGGGTTTTTCGCTCACGGGAACAGTATCCAGAGAAGAGACCATCGCAGCAGCTTCGACAATGCCGGCTGTTGTTCTGTGGTCGGAATGGTAATCAACAGAGAGGTGTGTAAAGATTACTCCCGCCCGTATCTTCCTGATGAGAGAAATTACTTTCAGTCTCATCTCTTTTGTATCGTAAAGAAATCCATCGAGCCCACCCATTGTATAATATTCTGCATCTAACACCGCGGCCGCTTTTTTTGCTTCCTCAAACCTGACCCTGGCAGTCTCTTCCATATTCATATTACATCCGCCCAGATCACCCCCGGTCATAGTAGCAATCACAATTTTATACCCCTTATCTTTAAGAAGTTTAAGTACACCCGCATTCCACGCTTCCGCATCGTCGGGATGGGCATTGATCGACAATGCGACTTTATTAAATTTTATTGCCATATCTTCTACTATTTTTTGGTGAATATTTTCTCTAGTCTTACAAAATCAGGAATTTCACCTGCAAGCGGTTTCATGTAATCTATAAATAAAGATGATACATAATTTCCTTCTTTATTAAAGTACTCCGGTGGCATTGGCTTGGCAGCTACTGCCACCTCTTTTAGTGAAACCTTGCCGAAGGTTATCGAATATGGTTCATTTGAAACCCTTTTGATACTTACCATTACACCCGTCTCTCCTTTTGCGGCCATTTTTACGGCCTCAACACCACATTGATATGCCTCCTCAAGATCTATTGCCGATGCTCTGACAAAATCGCTCATTATTAATGATTCGGTAATTTGAAACTCACCCCTGAGACCAAATTCCTCAGAGATCATACGGTGCAGGTTTACAGCGACACTGGTACCTCCCATTGCCCCGAATTCAATATTGTTAAACTTATCTTTGGTCATTGATGCACTGACAGGGGTTCCGTCAGCATATTTTAATCCTTCACCGCAGACAATAGATACCCAGCCATGGGTTTTAACACAACCTTCAACATCTTTCAGAAACTTCAGCCGGTCAAAATCAAATTCAGGAGTATAGATCAGATGCGGGGCATCATCTTCCGACTTCCTTGCCATCGCTGTAGCTGCGGCAAGCCAGCCGGCATCCCTTCCTATTGTCTGATAAATTACAAACTTATCGACCTTCTGCATATCGCGGGCCAGGATTCCACCCTGTAGAACATTCATTATATTCGATCTTGCAGCCGAAGCAAATCCCGGAGTGTGATCTGTTCCGAAAAGATCATTATCAACTGTTTTCGGAATTCCTATTCCCGTCATTTCATACTTTGCATTTCTGCAGTATTCCTCGACCCTGTGAATAGTATCCATGGTATCGTTCCCGCCGATAAGGAAAAAATACCGTATATCATACTTCTTCAGTACTTCAAGTATACGTGGCATGTCGTGATCCCTGACTTTATGCCTCGATGATCCCAGCGCCGACGAAGGAGTGCGGCGCAAACCTTTTATAATTTTATCAGGCTGCCGCCCAAGGTCAAACAACCATTCCTGCATAAATCCCTCTATGCCATAATGCATACCGTAAATCTCTCCGGCGGAATTTAAAGCTTTTGCTTCTTCAACAACTCCTGCCATACTTGAATTAATGACTGAAGTCGGACCTCCTGACTGTCCGATCAGAATATTGCCTTTAATCATAATGTAATATTAAATTATATTTTACATTTTTTTCACCCCCCAACCCCCTAAATGGGGCTTTTTTCTTTTTCATCCCCCCTTCAGGGGGTCGGGGGGTAAACTCAACCGCCATGCAGGTGGGTTGGGGGGTAAACTCTAACCACCATGCAGGGGGGTCATGTGGATAAGCTCATTCCTCCATTCAGAGTGGCAGGGTGATCATATAAATTTTAACGTTCCAAAATATTCAGGTTGATGGTAATCAGGATTTTTAGTCCCGACAGGATTCCATGTTACATAATGCGGAACCGTAAGCATATCACCGCACTTATAAAAATTTGCCCTGAAGGTTTTCCCTTTCAGATCCTTTACCTTGTGATGAAAGAACACATCAAGCGGAATAGCAACAGTGAGGGTCCATTCAAGCTCACCTGTTTTCTCCCTGAATGGCTTATCTCCGGCAGATGAAAGGCGCCTGATCCTGGAAATAATTTCAGGATTGGCCCGGGTACTGTCAGCACGTGATGTTCCTGTTCCCAGAAGGCATGTTCCTATAGGATTAAACTCAAGGTTATAATAAATACCATCATCTTCGGGAGAAACAAAAAATTCGACGCATGAATCTTCACAGACCATCTGGTTAGTTTCTGTTTTCTCGGCTTTCATGAAATTCTCTTTGACATAATATTTCAGGAAAATTTCATGTTTACCATAAGCTATTGAGAAATAAACCTCAGGCTTGTAATTATATTCTACCCAGTTTATTGTTTCAATTCTGTATTTGACGGGTAGCGCATCAAGTTTTTCCGACACTTCCGCAAGATCTGGTTTTAAAGAATCTGTATTCAGCTTAGTGACATCAATTGCATTCATCATGGGGTTATTTTTACACCGGATTCGGGATGGCTAAAAATACAACAAATATTTGTCAATCCGATGGCGCATATTACTTATTTAACTCATTCCATATAAGCGCTGCAGATCCCAGGACAGCGGCATTGCTTTCCGGGACACTGGATGGTAAAATTTTAACTGTTCCCTTGTAAATTGGCTGAACTCCCATTTCAACATATTTTCTGACAGGTTTGAACAGTGCATCACCCGCCTTCGCAAGTCCGCCAAACAAAAATACAGCTTCAGGGCTTGAAAAGCCTATTGCATTGATAATACCAAACGCCAGTCTTTCAGCAGTATAGTCCATTGCTTCGAGAGCAACAACATCCTTTTTAGTGGCTGCCGCCGCAATCATCTTTGCTGTCAGTTCCGAAGGCGGTATATCCCTGAGGGTACTTGGTTCCCGCATTTCGCTCAGAAGGTAAAGCGTGGTTCTTACAAGTCCGGAAGCCGATCCGTAAGTTTCATAGCAGCCGTGCCGGCCACATCCACAGTCTCTTCCCCCCGGAACAATAATTGTATGGCCAAGCTCCCCTGCAAATCCTGTATAGCCATAAACAACCTGACCATTTACTACTATTCCGCTGCCCAGCCCTGTACCCAGAGTAAGAATTATAAAGTCTTTCATCTTTTTCGCCCCGCCAAATAACATCTCACCCATGGCTGCTGCTTTTGCGTCATTTGTCATAACAACGGGAACATCAATCTTTTCCTTCATAAGATCGACAAGAGGAACGATACCTTTCCATGAAAGGTTTGGAGCCAATTCAATGGTCCCTTTGTGATAATTTGCATTGGGAGCTCCGATACCAATTCCGAGAAGTTTCAGATCCTTATCTTCTTTTGTTAAATTCCCAATAGCTTTCAGGAGTGTTTTTACAAAATCCTCCACTTTAGGATACTTTGTTGTGTCCAGACTGCCTTCCGAAATCACATCACCGGTTTTGTCTACCAGTCCGAATACTGTGTTTGTTCCACCAATGTCTACACCAGCTACGACTTCTTTCATCATAATATAATTTTGATTTTAATTGTATAATGGAACCGCACATGATTGATAATTATTCTTTTTCCGTATTTGTGATTGTTGTCAATCATGTGGGTTTCATATTGATAAAATTATAGATTCGATATTGCTTTTACTATTCTGAGTATTAAATTTTTTTCCCTGATCCTTTAATGTTCAGCAGCTTTGGATCTTTGAAATTCTTCACTCCAAGATCCCAGTCCTGTGCCATTTCCCAGTTCTCCTTAATTTCAATTTCCGCAGGATAATATGCTGCCGGTTCAGGCTGTCTGTGAGTGTCAAAATCTCCGGTGGTCCATTTTTTGTCGCCGTTAAGGTCAAAAATCACCCTTACTCTGTAGGTGCCTTTTTCAAGGAGAGAGAATTCCAGTTTACCGTCTTCATTCATG
>CAYPKL010000516.1:0-12713 GCA_964411285.1 uncultured Rikenellaceae bacterium | reverse complement strand
TGTTTACAAAACAAAGAGAGAAAAGTATAATGCCGTAATTGAGGAGATAGCACTGATGAACCAACAAGGCAGACCCGTTCTTGTAGGTACTACTTCAGTTGAGATCTCCGAATTACTAAGCCGCATGCTTAAAATGAAGGGATTAAAACATAACGTTCTGAATGCAAAGCTTCATCAACGCGAAGCTGAAATAGTAGCAGAAGCAGGGAAACCTGGTACTGTTACAATTGCTACAAACATGGCAGGCCGGGGAACTGATATAAAACTTACTTCTGAAGTCAGAACAGCCGGCGGGCTTGCAATTATTGGCACTGAACGACATGAATCAAGAAGGGTTGATAGACAGCTCCGGGGTCGTGCCGGAAGGCAGGGAGATCCTGGCTCATCACAGTTTTTTGTCTCCCTTGAAGATGAACTGATGAGACTATTCGGGTCTGAAAGAATAGCCGGGATTATGGATAAGCTGGGTCTTAAGGAGGGTGAGATGATTCAACATTCAATGATCACCAAGTCCATCGAACGGGCTCAGAAAAAAGTTGAAGAGAATAATTTCGGGATAAGAAAACGGCTTCTTGAATATGATGACGTTATGAATTCCCAGAGGGAAGTGATTTATAAGAAAAGACGCCACGCTCTTTTGGGGGAAAGGCTTTCGCTCGATGTTGCCAATATGATGTTTGATGTTACTGAAAACCTGGTTGATACTTATCATAAAGCCGGTGACTTTGAGAGTTTTGATTTTGATCTGATCCGTTCTTTTTCTATGGATTCACCTGTACCTCAGGAGGAGTTCATGAAAAGTAATCCTGAACAGATAGGTGAAAAAGTATATTCAAAAGTGCTGGATACTTATAAGAGAAAAGTCGAAATGATTTCACAGCAGGCATATCCTGTTTTAAAAGACGTTTACGAAAGGATGGCCCATGTTTACGAGAATGTGGTTGTCCCAATTTCAGATGGGGTAAGGGTTTTTCAGGTAGTGACCAATTTAAAAGCCACAGCGGAGTCGGAAGGAAAAGAACTGGCCAGATCGTACGAAAAAACCGTGGTTCTTGCCACAATTGATGACGCATGGAAAGAGCACCTTCGTGAAATGGATGAACTCAAACAATCGGTCCAGAATGCAACCTATGAGCAGAAAGATCCGCTACTCATTTATAAGTTCGAGTCTTTTGAGCTTTTTAAGACGGTGATTACAAAGGTCAACAAAGATGTGGTAAGCACCCTGATGAAGGGCCATATTCCTTCTCAGGATCCGGATCAGGTAAAAGAAGCCCAGCGCAAACGGCAGGTCGATATGAGCAAGTACAGGACATCCAAGAGCGACTTTTCACAATATAGCAGCACAGGCGGAGGCGGTCCGGAGAAAAATCAGAAAGTCGAACCGGTAAGAGTTGAGAAAAAAGTAGGGCGTAATGACCCTTGTCCATGCGGGAGCGGAAAAAAATACAAACAATGCCATGGCATGCTGCAGTCAGGACCTCCTGACGCACGGGTTGCCAGATAATCAGTTCCTGTTAACTTCTTCAATAGCTTTCTGAATTTTAGTCAATACAGGCCGGCTGACAGGTACCAGCGGGAGACGGAGGGTATTCTGGCAAAGATTTAAAACGCTCATCATCGCTTTTATTCCTGATGGATTACCTTCAGTGAACAAAAGATCTATTAATTCCATAAAACGAAACTGACCCTCCCTGGCTGATTTGTAATTGCTCTTTATTGCATTATTGACAATCTCACTGCATTGACCAGGAAATGCATTGGCAAGAACTGAAATAACTCCGTTTCCTCCAACAGCAATTATAGGAATCGTAAGCATATCATCACCGGAAATAAGAACAAAATTCTCTGGTTTACCTTTAATGATTTTCATTACCTGGTTTAAATCACCTGATGATTCTTTTATGCCCACTATGTTTTCACACTCATGTGCCAGCTCGAGGCAGGTCTCGGCGGTCATATTACAGGAAGTTCTTCCGGGAACATTGTACATAAAGACCGGAACCGTGCTGCATGACGCAATTGTTTTAAAATGCTGAAATATTCCCCGCTGTCCCGGCTTATTATAGTAGGGTACAACCGACAGTATGCCATCAATGTCAGTAAGACTATTATGACGCAGGTTATTAACGACTTCCTGGGTGCTGTTTCCGCCAATGCCTGCAATAACCGGAACCCTTTTGTCAGTAACTTCAAGAACATAGGAAATAATTGCCTTTTTCTCATCTTTTGTGAGAGTAGATGCTTCTCCGGTTGTCCCCAGGGCAACGATGTAATTTATTCCCCCTTTAATAACATAATCCGTAATCCTGCCCAGTGCCGAAAAATCAATGCTTAAATCGTTCTTAAATGGCGTAACTATGGCTACACCTGTTCCTTTGAATTTTTTCATTTTAGGTTTACTATACAGCTTTTTTAGCTGAATCCGAATTTATCATGTCGAGGTAAAAAAGAACCTGTTCAAGGTAATTTTCAAGATTCATGGGTTTTTTAAAGGAAAACATCAGGTCGAAAGGGGCAGTTTCAGGATTTGTATCAGCTATCCCTACTTTTAAGCCTGCTTTTGATAAAGAGGTAATATAAACAAGGGGGAAAAGTTTTTGAAAGTCAATGTCAATCAGTACATCAAAGGGCTGCTCAATAAATGAAATTGCTTCTTTTGAAACAGGCCGGTAATAAAAGTCAAGCTCATTTTTTTTAAGACAAGTTAAATATCTTATTGCTGTATATTGGTTCGGAAGCTCTCTCCCGGGGAAAAATCCAAAAATCTTTAATTCTATATTCAGATCAGCCATCTTCTGGTGAAACCTCGATAGAAACAAAAATTCTTCAGGCCTTGAGGCATCCCACACCAGACCCATACTTTTAATGCTCTGAAAATTTCGATAAATCGGTCTTCTTCTGATCCTGGAATATTTTCCTTCCAACATCGATTTTCCTGCTTTTAATCGCAGGTTTTTAAACAATTCCATTGTGCAAACCTAATAGTTTTTTACCAATATAAACAAAATTTAACTACTATATTTCACCAACGATCTGAAGAAACTCATCTTCGTTTACAATACGGATTCCCAAATCATTTGCCCTGGCTTTTTTAGAGGGACCCATGTCGTCACCGGCAAGGACAAATGAGGTGTTAGTTGATATTGATGATGAATTTTTCCCCCCGTTTTTTTCAATTATCTCTTTGTACTCTTCCCGCGAATGGACCTTAAAAATACCTGATATGACTATTGTTTTTCCTCTTAATGAATCGCCTGAAAAGTTATCTGCCGATTCACTCTTTAAATGAAGACCCGCAACTTTAAGTCGTCTGATAATTTCAATATTCTCCTGATCGCTGAAATAAGAAATTATACTTGTTGCGATTTTTGGACCTATTTCATGCAGGCTTGTTAGTTCAATGATATCAGCTTCCATCAGCTCCTCAAGCGACCTGAATTTAAGCGAGAGCTTCTTAGCCACTGTTTCTCCCACGTGTCTTATACCAAGGGCAAATAGAACCCTGTGATATTGGATATCTTTAGATTCTTCAATGCTTCTTATAATATTGGCAGCTGATTTCTCCCCCATACGTTCGAGTGGTATTAGCTGGTCACTCTTCAAGTCATACAGGTCTGCAATATTTCGGATCAATCCCCTGTTGAAAAGCAGGTCGACTGTCTCTTCACCCAACCCTTCAATATTCATGGCTTTTCTACTGATAAAGTGCTCAATCCTTCCTTTGATCTGAGGAGGACAATGCAGATAATTGGGACAGAAATGGTTTGCTTCACCTTCATTTCTGATAAGTTTTGTACCGCATTCGGGGCATTCATCTATGAATTCAATTGAAATGCTCTCTTCCTTTCTTGAAGAATTGTCGGCTCCCACAATCTTGGGAATTATTTCACCTCCCTTTTCAACGTAAACCATATCATTGGCATGCAGATCCAGGAGAAATATCTGGTCAGCATTATGCAGTGAAGCTCTTTTTACTGTAGTACCGGCCAGTAAAACAGGTTCAAGATTTGCAACCGGCGTAATGGCCCCCGTCCTTCCAACCTGGTATGAAATAGAGAGCAGCCTTGTCAACGCCTGCTCAGGTTTGTACTTGTATGCAATAGCCCAGCGCGGCGATTTGGCAGTGTAACCAAGCTCTTCCTGCTGTTCAAGGGCATTGACCTTGATAACAACACCATCAGTATCAAATGGCAGCTCATGACGCTTATTTTCCCAGTGGGTGATAAACTGAATTACTTCATCTATGGTTCTGCATAGTTTCAGGGTGTCGGCAACTTTAAATCCCCATCCCTTTGCACTTAAGAGATTTTCAAAATGGTTATCATGAGGCAGTTCTTCTCCGAGAAGAAAATAGAAAAGACAATCAAGCTTTCTTGCAGCAACAGTCATAGAGTCAAGCAGCTTTAATGTGCCTGATGCCGCGTTGCGCGGATTAGCAAAGAGATTCAGTCCTTCCCTCGACCTTTCCTCATTTAATTCATCAAATACAGCCCCTGGCATGAGTATTTCCCCCCTTACAATAAAATCAGCGGGAATATTCCTGCCTTCTACTTTTATTGGTATGCCTTTTATTGTTTTTATGTTAGCTGTTACATCATCCCCTTTAGATCCATCACCCCTGGTAAGAGCCCTTTTCATAAATCCGTTCAGGTATGAAATGCTTATGGATGCTCCGTCAAATTTAAGCTCGCATACATATTCAACAGTTCCTGAAACAGATTTTCTTACCCTGGTGTCAAATTCCAGGACTTCCTCGCTGCTGTATGTGTTAGCCAGCGATAACATTGGATATTTGTGCTCATATTGACTGAACTGCCTGTTCAGGTCACTTCCTACCCTGCGGGTGGGAGACTGCCTGTCAGCGAATTCCGGAAATTGTTTCTCGAGGGTATCGAGCTCATTTACAAGAAGATCATATTCAAAATCAGAAATTTCCGGTTGATTAAGAACATAATACATTCTGTTATGCTCTTCAATCTGCCTCCGTAGTTTCTCAATGCGCGACCTGGCTTCTGCCTGCTTCATATATTATAAAAGTTACTTGTTTTTTAGTGGACCATGGGTAACTAATCCCAGCGACCTTCGATTGCTCTTCCGCATTTATCGCACTTCCCGTTTTTTACTGTGTTTGAAGCGACTCTGAAACCCTGACGGATAATCAAAGGACTTTTGCAGGATGGACATTTTGTATCTGAAATTTCATTACCCGGAGAATTGCCTGTATAAACATACATCATCCCTTCTTCAACTGCAATTCCGGCTGCTTTATTAAGAATATCGACAGGTGTCGGCGGAAGCTGTTCAAGTTTATAAACAGGGAAAAACCTGCTGAAATGCATGGGAACCTTTTCAAAACCGTTTTTTGCGAGCCATCTGCACATATTTCTGATCTCATTAAGATTGTCAGTCCAGGTTGGTACTATCAGATTGGTTATTTCAAGCCAGACCCCCGATTCCCTGTAAACCTTTAATGAATCGAGTACCGGCTGCAGCTTAGCTCCTGACAACTTCAGATATGTGCTTTCGCTGAATGATTTCAGGTCAATATTCGCAGCATCGATTACCCCGCACAGCTTCTTTAAAGGTTCAGGATAAATATAACCGTTTGATTTTACTATATTTTTTATTCCTGCCTTCCTGGCAAGAATGGCTGTCTCATAAACGTATTCATAAAATGTCATAGGTTCTGAATAAGTATATGCTATTGTTTTACAGCCATTACTAATGCACTCTTCAACAACTTTCTCCGGCATCAGATCGTAATTCCTGGTTTTTTGGGGATTTGTTTGCGAAATAGTCCAGTTCTGACAATTAAGGCAAACAAGGTTGCATCCGGCGGTAGCGATCGAGAAAGCCCTTGTTCCCGGGAGAAAATGATACAGAGGCTTTTTTTCCATCGGATCAACATTCACCGAACAGGGATTTCCATAAGCCAGAGTATAAAGTTTGGATTTATACACTTTTCTGTTATTGCATTTGCTTATCTCACCCTCCTTAAGTACGCATTCATTAGGGCATATCCTGCACATTATACCTCTTGCTGTCTCTTCCTGAAACATAGCTTCCCTTTTGTAAATACTTACTCTTTCGGCAGGAGTCTCCGGAATTACCTTATTACAGGGCAGGCATATTAGTCCTGCAGACAAAGCAGTACACTTCTTTATAAATTCACGTTTACTTGCCGAGTAATCCTGTTTTTGCATAAATTCATCAATGAGAGGTACACAAATTTACAAAATGGTATTATTCCCTGGTAACAAATGTGAACAGGAAACCGGTAAAAATCAATACCGGGAATATTAACAATGAAAGTTCTATTCCAATAATAGGGACAGCAACACCCGAGAAAACAATGCATCCAATAGCTGATCCGGCCATATCGGCACTGTAAACGGAGGCGCAATCAGAATTGCCATTCAGAGTCGCCGTGAATTCGCGGAAAAGACTTCCCGTGATCATTGCAGGAACAAATCCCGAAAGCATCAATGCACCGGTGACAATTACTTTTGAGTCTAAAGTAATCAGCCCTTTTACTGCAAAATACATACCAAGGTAGCAAAAGATGAGCAGCCATGATTTTAATCTGAATGAGCGATTTTCAAGCAACCGGAAATCAGCCCCGGCCCCGACTGCCAGACCTGCCATTAATCCTGCAAGAATTAAACCTGTTACCTGGTACATATTTCCAATTGCCGATTGCAGAACAAGCAGAAGAATAATCTCAAATCCTGCAAGAGCCGAAGAACTGAAATACATCAGCATATTGCTTTTTTTTACCGAAAACAGCGGTAATAAAAAAAGTATAACAAGCAGGACTATAACAGGAACCTTTTCATCAAGGTCCTTGCTTAGATTATAGGTCTGGAAATAGAAGCAGGCTTTAGGGGTGAGAACACTGTTTTTCTTTATGTTTTTATCAATAACCGACAAAACTTCAACTGACTTCGCAGCCACCAGATCATCAGCAAGATAGTCGGGGCCAACGTAAATATTCCGGATATTATTCTTTTCCGCGAGCTCGCAAAATGAGGTCTTAATTGCTTTATCTGAAGCAAGGAGGTACAACTTGTTGCCACTGACCGGAATCACATTTTTAAAGACACTCTTAAGACTATTGTAGACCGATGAGAAAAAATAAACTGATTCCTTATTCAGATAGTCAGGATTAATTCCAGGGGAACAGGCAAAAACTCCGCCTGGCTTTAAAGACTTTTTAATATTATTGAAAAACTCTGCAGTGTAATACCTGTTTATTAAAAGGGAAGATGGGGGAGGGAGCAGCATAATCGAAGCATCGAATTTTTCCCTGGTGTTCTTTACAAATGAGTAAGCATCCTTATTTTCAACAGTAAGTTTTACACGATCAGATAAATCCGGTGAAGCTTCATTAATGATAAGTGAAGGATCACGTTCAACAAATACTATATTGTTAACAGGGTATTTGCTTATTTCACTGACATGCGGAGTCAAAGAACCCGAAATTAAAAGAACACTTTCCGGATTATCCAGTTGCAGCATTGCATAGTGGATGTCTTCTTCGCGCTCCATGGCATCATCATTATAAAACAACAGCCTGTGATCGTAGTAAATACTTTCTTCTCCGGCATATTTACCTTTTGTTATGTTGCCATACGGCGTATCCACTGATTGTGTGACCTTTAATCCCCTTAGCAATAGCTGCCTGAAAAACCTGTCAGGAGAACCTGTAATAATCAGAGCTGCTGTGATAAGTATAGAAAATTTAATAAAAATGGTTTTCTTTTTGCCCACCGGGAAGAACGACAGGATAGAGTACGAAAATCCGAGTAAAATTAAAAGGAGTATTGCCTGATAAGTATTTAGCCCAGCAGTACTTAGAAATGAAACAGCAATGCCGGCAAAAATTCCGCCTGCTGTTTCAACAGAGTACGATTTCCCTGCATGAAAGCCTTTTAAAATTCCGGCTTTTGAGATCAATTTGATAAACGTAAAACCTGAGATCAAACAAAATGGGATCAGAACTATAAAAGTATAAATCACGCTAGCCAGAAATGAGGGAGTTTCACCTGATTTCAGAAAAAGACGGCTCAGCAGCAACATGAATACTACTGTGATTACCGGTGCTGAAAAGAAGACCAGGTTTATTCTCCTGATGTCATACAATGATGATCTTGATGCCAGAAATGAGCCAGCCGCAGATCCGATAAGCCACGATCCAAGAAAAGTACCTGCAACCAGCTCATAGCCTCCTGAAATATTCATTATCTCTTTAAGTAATAATAGTTGGATGGCTGTGCTGGTAAAACCGACTATAAAAAGATTGGAAGAAATATCAGCCTGTGTTTCCCATGTATCAGGCTTTGGATTAATTGGCAATTCATTTTCACTGAAAATATTCCTGAAATATGAAAGATGCCAGAAAAGATGAAGTAATCCGGTTGCAGTCAGTCCGATTCCGAATTCAACATGCCATTTAAGAATAGACTTAATAACCGGAATATTCCATTTATAAGTGATCTGCAGGGCAAGAAACAGACCGGCAGAAGCAGTCACAATAAAGACAGTAGCAAGCAGAAAATTCCAGAGCTTGCGGTGTAACTGCAGCGAATATATATCATTCCGGTAAAAAAAGTAACTTAGGAAATAAAGTAAAATTATTGTCAGTAATGTGCCAATAACATGATACATGGTTACTTCTTCATTTCTTCAAGGACAATCCCCTCATAAATAAAAATCTCAGCATTTTTCCATCCATCCCAACCTATCCCTGCCTTATCACGCGAGGTATATCCAAGGAATTCTTCAACACTCCACCCATTCTCAGTCGCAACCTGAGGAAGCATGGTGCCTGAACGGAAATCCTTTTTAATATAGATTCCGTGCCTGCCAAGGATTATTTCATTTATGTTATTTATCTTTTTCATAGGTCCCAGAACAGTTATCTCAATATCTGTCTTTGCCAGCTCTTCCTTTGTTAGTGGAAGAAACCGGGGATCTTCAAATGCTGAAGATTGAGAAGACTCAAGTACAACCTGATAAAGTGGTTCTGAAGAAATAAATCTTCCTATGCAACCCCTCAGAACATTATTTATCTTCAATGTGACAAATGCTCCCAATGGTACCTTAAAGATTGCCGGGAGACTCTCTTTATCGACAGAGATCATTTTTTTTTCGTACAATAACGACTTGATATTGTTCCTGGCAAGCGAAATAAGTTTTTCTCTTTCCTCAGCAGAGAATGATATTTCATCCGAAAGTTTTTCTGACCGGGCAGTTGATTTCTTTTCTGTTAAGGTTATGGCATTGTAGCCTACAACTTCATCTTTATTACCATACCCTGAGTCGCCGGAATTGCAGTAGTCAATCTTTCTGAATTCAAGATTTTTATCCCCTTCGGCAAGATAAAGTAAAAGAAGCCCTGAAGTCCATCCGCACATGCTGGTGACAAGACCGGGATCTCCTTTGAGTGAATTATTCTTAAGCGTATTGAGAAATTTCTGCGGATTTCCGGAGACAATTGCGTTCGCCGTTGCATTATCAACTTCATTGGCAGTTTGATATGAGGGGTAATGCGAAAAATCACTGCTGATGACAAAGAGATTATCGGGTGTGAACCATGGGCGTAAAATTTCTGCCAGGTTCTTTATGCTTACGTTATTTGTGGTACCGATAATAATTGGTACTATCTGCAGGGGTTCTTTAAAATAGAATTGAATGAATGGTAATTGAACTTCGAGGCTATGTTCCTGATTGTGAGCATTAACAGGGAAGTCAAATAATTTGTTTCCGGTTTTGAGTTTATTGGCTATTTCCTTATTTACAATAATTTTACCGAGAGGCGTGATAAAGTCTCCGGTATTATACACTGAAGCCCCCTCGAAGGCCATTACATGGCTTGAGCCAATCACAAAGATGTTTTTATAACTGGTTTTCCTGTCTATAGCTGAGAATGCTGAAGCAGCAACTTTTCCCGAATAAACATAACCCGCATGCGGGCTGATAATGGCTCTTACAGTTGATTGCCGGGAAGGTTTTAAACAATTTTCGAAGAGCTTGGAGAGATCTTTGTTAAGTGTCTCTTTATCAGCCGTATAAAATCGTCCGGCAGCAACAGGCTGTCTGTCTTTTGACCCTGACTGGGAAAATGTGTCCATAACGATAAGTATTGAAAGCAAAACAAAACACACTCTGTGCATGGTGCAATGCAATTATATTACCGTAATAAAGGTAGCTTAAAAAAATAAAAGAGTCTGTTTTTTAAGGTAGTATTGTAATCCGGAGGGGCTAAATAAAAATCATTGATTCCTTCAAAATCTTGCCCTTGTCATCCGTTCCGTAAATCTTAAGACCAACACTGACGGTTGAGCTGCCTATGATATCAATAATCGGACTAAGATCATCTTTAATATCGTCAATGTCATCAAAATCCTCAATTGAGAAATATACATGAAGAAAGAGTACGCAATCCTGCTTATTTATGGTGGTGAGTGATTTTACAATTTTTGCCAGCCAGATAGAAGATGCGGTATTGAAATATTCGAGATTTAATCTTAAGTTTGTAGTCTGCTTAGGGTCTTTGATATATTCATTTACCCATTCAAGAATCGGTTCAAAAATCCTTGGAGCGTTTATTGGAATTGATCTCCCTGAAAGTAAAAGGTCACCGGTGAAATAGTTAAAATCCACAAGTGGTGACTTGTCAGATTGTTCAATAAACATATTTTTCAGCTCCTTCATGGCAGGGTCAATTATGAAAATCCTTCTTTAATATAAAATTTCTTATTCAAAAGTAAAAATTCTTTTTATTCCCAGAGATATTTTTAATCAAAAAGAAATGGTCGATTGTCAAATAAATCTGTCCGTTAATATAAAAACAACCTGAATACGATCAAAAACGGAATTGCTCTGTTCGTGAATCTGCTTGTTAATACGTCAGTCTTATTAAAATGTTATATTTGCAGACGGTAATTTTTCGACAACCATGGAGATTGTTTTAAGGGATAAAATAAAGGAAGCTGTCAGTGTCCTTTATAATATTAATGTAGCGGATAACCTCATCCAGCTGCAGGAAACGAGAAAAGATTTTAAGGGCGATTTTACCCTGGTTGTTTTTCCTTTGCTGCGTTTTTCGAAAAATACTCCCGAGCAGACAGGTGATAATATTGGAAGCTACCTTGTTGATAATTTCCCTGAAATTTCAGGATATAACGTTATAAAAGGATTTCTTAATCTGGAAATATCTTATAAATGGTGGATTGAATATTTCTCGGATCTTGCTTCCGAAACTGATTTTTTTAAAAATTGCCGGGTCGCAAATCCGGAGGTTGTTCTTGTTGAATATTCATCGCCAAATACAAATAAGCCCCTGCACCTCGGACATATAAGAAATAACCTTATTGGATACTCACTTTATCGTATTCTTTCTTCATGTGGCCATAAGGTAATTAAAACCAATATAGTAAACGACCGCGGTATTCATATCTGCAAATCAATGCTGGCATGGCTGAAATATGGGAATAATGAGACTCCTCAGTCAGCAGGATTAAAAGGAGACCATCTCGTCGGGAAGTACTATGTAAGGTTTGAACAGGAATACAAGCTTCAGATTGAGGAGCTTGAAAAAGAAGGAGTGAATGAGTCAGAAGCAAGAAATTCTGCACCGCTCATCAGGGAAGCAAGGGAAATGTTGCTGAAATGGGAATCAGGCGACAGGGAAGTTGTCGACCTCTGGAAGCTGATGAATTCCTGGGTATACTCCGGTTTTGAAGAAACTTATAAATTGCTGGGCGTCGATTTTGACAAAATCTATTACGAATCAGAAACTTATATAATCGGGAAGGAAATAGTAATTAACGGGCTTAAAGACAATATACTATATCAGCAGCAGGACAGTTCGATCTGGGCTGACCTTACATCACAGGGGCTGGATCATAAACTGCTCCTCCGGTCGGATGGAACAGCGGTTTATATGACTCAGGATCTGGGAACAGCAGTGGAGAGATACAGGGATTATAATTTCAATAAAACAATTTATGTTGTTGGAAATGAGCAGAATTATCATTTTCAGGTGCTGAGGGCCTTAATGAAGAAAATGGGCTATATGTTCGCGGATGGATTGATCCATTTTTCTTATGGAATGGTTGAACTTCCTGAAGGAAGAATGAAATCACGCGAAGGTACTATTGTTGATGCTGATGACCTTATCAGGGAAATGAAAGAGACTGCCAGGGCAGTTTCGCTTGAACTCGGAAAGCTGGCTGATTATTCGGAAGATGAAAGGGAGGATATTTTCAGGAAAATTGGCCTGGGAGCCCTTAAATATTACATTCTGAAAGTTGATCCTCATAAAAACATGACTTTTAATCCAGCTGAATCAATAGATTTTAATGGTAATACCGGACCTTTCATTCAGTACACTTATGCCAGGATCAGATCCGTTTTAAGAAAAGCTGAACAGATGGGTATTTACCCCGGGAAGAACTCGATAGTTAATGCCCGGCCGGGAACCAAGGAAATTGATCTGATAAAGCTGTTAAGAAAATTCTCCGATACCGTAACTGAAGCAGCATCGGACTACAGCCCTGCCCTTGTAGCAAATTATTGTTATGACCTGTCAAAGGAATACAACCAGTTCTATCACGATTTTTCAATTCTGGGAGAACAAAACACAGCCCTGAGAGATTTCAGATTTTTCATTTCGAAAGTTACCAGCGATTTACTTCGCTCCGGAA
>CAYPKL010000515.1:0-20811 GCA_964411285.1 uncultured Rikenellaceae bacterium | reverse complement strand
TTAGTCCATCATAGGAATCATCAGATTTGATGATGATATCATAAGGCTGGCTTCTTACCGCTTCATGGCAGGGTAACCATGTAAACCTTGAAGAAGCAGAACCTGCAATTGAATCAATTTTAGTAAACATTGCAGGGCAGGGAGTTAAGCTGAATATTCCGGAAGTGGCTTTAAGACTGATCCGATCCATGTTCTCATCAGTGGAAGTAACAATGAAATTAATACTTTCGCCTGCCTCAACGCAGATATCTTTTAGCGGCCCGTTAACAGGAGGCTTATTATCAGTGTCATAAACCTCAATCTGCATATCCCTCACCACCATCCCTATTTTCTTCCCAAATCTCCATTCCCGGATTTCCATTGCCACATTATATTTACCTGTATCGGCAGGTGTATTCCAGATAAGATCTCCGCTTACAGAATCAACTTTAATATAATGAGTAGCGGGGGGCAATGTATAGTTTTCTATAGGTTTACCATCTTCGCGGGTACATACGGTTAATGCGTATGACAGGCTGTCACCGTCGGAATCGTAAGCTCCCGGATTATGGATGAATATATATCCACGGGCTGCCTTGTCATAAGGAGGATTAAGCAGCACAGGTGTATTATTGCGTCCTATTGACGGATTGACAATAAGTGTTGTAGCGATTGAAAATACAACATTCACCGAATTGGGAATATTTTGAACATTGGCATTCCTGTTAGGATCCTGTACAACTATTCTATAAACACCCGGCCCGGGATAAGTATGATTTACAGTGTAAATATTTCTTTTATAGTAATTTGGAAGGTACAGGATGTTGTTCCTTTCCGCAGTTGATGAAGTATTATCGCCCCAGCTTACTTCAAGTTGTTGCCGGTCGGCGTAACTTAGTGTATAGGTAAATGTAGTTATTGTTATCTGGTACGTCAGATCTGATAACTGAATATAAGTGATCTCCCCCGCCCTGTTATGAGTTGCGCTGACTTTCAAAATGCAGAACGAAATAAGCGCAGTTATTATTAAAATTTTTCTTCCCAGATTCTTCACTTGATTCATTCCTTATTAGATTATCTGATTTTAAAAGTCTGTTCCGTTCTGAATGAAGTAAGTTTACTACCCTCTTCAAAATCTCCTATTTTAACAATTATCATATTTGTCTGATCATCATACAGATCAGTCATGACAAGATTCTTCACCGAAATGGAAGATATTTTTTCATCAATTTTAAAAGATAAATTCATTGTTAACTCATTATCCGATAAATTATATTCATCAAGATTAATATAAAATAATTTATTGTTAATGGTTATTCCGATCTTTTCATTAGTGTACTTCAGGATAAGATCTTTGAAATCTGTTTTGCTTAGTAGTGAATCCTGTTTTACTTTCCCTGGTACCCCTTTTCCTGAATCAATTAAGAAATCATCAAAATAAATCTTTAAAAAAACATTCATTATCTTCTTTTCCTGTGCATAATCGATACTCAACAGAGATACATGGACCGGATGGACCATCAGCAATATCGAATAAAGAAGAACCTTTACCATTAATTGCGCTGTTACGGCATTTATTTATCCTCAAAAATCAGACCAACAAATAAATTTCAGTCAACAATATCAACACGGTCTTTTAAATATTCGACTGAACCCACTTCAATAAATGAAAATCCTGATCCGGCAGAGAAATTTCCGGCAAGAACAACAATTATATCTTCATTTTTCAGGTCGTGACGTTTGGTCAGATCTGTAAGCGCAATCTTTAAAAAATCATCTACTGATTTCTTTCTTTCCTGGTAATTGGCATATACTCCGTAAGAAAGGGCAAGCTCCCTCATTGTGCTTGTCGAATAGCATTGGGCGAGAACCGGGTTATATCCCCTGTAGGCTGCCATGTCTTTAATTGTACGTCCCATTACCGTATCTGCAATTATTGCTTTTGCTCCGACTCTTACAGATGTTTTGACAGCTACCTTTGCGAGATATGCTGAAACTTGTCCTATTACCTTTCCTGCAGGAAGGTCTATGAACTTCTCTTTATCGTTTTCTACCTCAACAGCCACCTTAGTCATCGTTTTCACAGCTTCAACAGGATACTTTCCGTTGGCTGTTTCACCACTAAGCATAATTGCATCAGTCTGTGAATAGATAGCATTTGCAATATCGCTGACTTCTGCTCTCGTCGGACGGGGATTTGTTATCATTGAATGGAGCATCTGTGTAGCAACTATTACCGGTTTTCTGCTGTCGATACATTTTGAGATTATCATTCTCTGAACACCGGGAATTTTTTCATAAGGGATTTCAATAGCAAGATCTCCCCTTGCCACCATTATTCCATATACATGTTCAAGTATTTCATCAAAATTTTCAACCCCTTCTTCATTTTCGATTTTGGCAATGATCTTGATATTGCTTTTATACTCATCCAGAACAGTCTGCACGTCAATAACATCTTGTTTAGACCGCACAAAAGAGTGAGCTATAAAATCCACCCCGTTTTCAACAGCCATCTTAATAAAAGTCCTGTCTTTTTCTGTGAGTGAAGGCAAACAGACCTTGACCCCTGGCAGGTTTACACTTTTTCTTGAACCCAGCAGACCATCATTTTCTATCGAACATTCAAGAAACCCGCCATTTTTTTTCTGAGCCTTAAGTTCTATCTCACCATCATCGATCAGAATAACTGCTTTATCAGGTATCTCTGACACAAATGATTTGTAGGTGACATTTATAACCTCCTGGGAACTCTTCTTATCAGGATCACCGGCTATCAGGATCGTTTCACCCTTTTTCAGAAGGATCGGATTATCGCATATTGTGGTTCGGATTTCGGGGCCTTTAGTATCGAGCAGAATTGCTATCTTATCAGACACTTTCCTTACGTTTGTAATTATTTTCAGCGCTCCTTCAATATTGAGATGCGCTGAATTTATTCTTACTACATTCACACCCTCCTGATAAAGCTCTCTTATAAATCCGGGGTCACAATTTTTATCTGAGATAGTGGCAACGATTTTTGTCCTCTTGATCATATCTTGATTTTTGACTTTTTTATTTCAATAAGTGCTTCTACAGCAAGTCTGTATCCATCCAGGCCAAATCCTATTATGCTGCCAGAGCAAAACCGGCCTACAAGACTATTATGACGAAATTCCTCACGGGCCTGGATATTTGTAACATGCACCTCAACTACCGGCACTTTTATTGATGAAACCGCATCTCCGATAGATACTGATGTATGTGTATAGCCACCCGGGTTAAGAATTATACCATCTGAGGAAAAGCCTGCCTTTTGAATTTCATTTATCAGTTCACCCTCCACATTTGTCTGGAAATATTCAAAAAGGATCTGAGAATATTCCGATCTTAGAGTGGTCAGAAAATCCTCAAAAGAGAGGTTCCCGTATTTCTCAGGTTCTCTTTTACCTAACAGGTTAAGATTCGGACCATTTATAATCACAATTTTCATTTCGCACAAAAATGTATCTGTTTAAAAGGTAAAAATAGTATTTTTATGATGTTTAGAGATTTGATCAGGTCTTATAATTTTAAAAATACACTGGGGCATATGAAAAAATTTATATTTATTATTTGTCTGTTTTCTCAATTTACAGGGATTTCTGCACAAAATACGTCATCAGCTGGTGAGAAGAAAATTAAGTTTTATGATCAAAAGTATTTCCTGGTTGAGGGGACAACCTTCACTGATTCTGTAAAAGAAAACTTATATGACAGGTTTCCTGCTTCCTGCAAGGGCAAAGTCAGAGAAGAAGTTTGGGAACTATCAAAATGTTCTGCTGGTATCACAGTAAGATTTTCTTCAAATTCAACCCTTTTGAGGTTAAGATGGGAACTCCTTAATGACTTAAAGATGAATCATATGGCAGAAACCGGAATAAAAGGTGTTGACCTATATTTTAAAAATGGAAATGGCTGGCAGTATGTTAACACAGCCAGGCCCTCCGGAAAAATCAATGACTTTCTGGTCGTAAACAACATGACTCCTGAACTAAGGGAGTACAAACTGTATCTGCCATTATATGACGGAGTAACAAAACTGGAAGTGGGAATAGACAGTTTGAGCAATATAAGTATGCCTTTAAGAAATCATAATAAGCCAATCGTTTTTTATGGCACCAGTATCACTCAGGGAGGATGCGCATCGCGCACCGGTATGGTGCATACGAGCATTATATCAAGAAAACTCGGTGTTGAATGCATAAACTTCGGGTTCAGTGGAAACGGCAAAATGGAAAAGCCCGTTGTTGAATTAATTTCCGGTATTGATGCTTTGTTCTATGTTATTGAATGCACTGAAAATATGACAACTGAAGAAATAAATGATAACTCAGCTCCACTGGTTGAAATCATTAGAAAAAAGCATCCTTCAGCTCCTATTATTTTTGTTAATAACTTATTATATGAAAAATCATCCCTTGATATAGAAACCCTTAAAAGCATTGATTTAAAAAATGAAATGTGTGAAAGAGTTTTTAAAACGATGATAAACACCGGTTACAAGAACATTTATTTTATTGATAAGGAAGGATCAATTGGCAAGGATCACGAGGGAACAGTTGATGGTGTTCACCTTACTGATCTGGGATTTCTAAGATATGCAGATTACCTCATTGGAAAATTCAGAATGTTTGGATTACCGCTTAATTGATTAATCCTCATTCAGTACTGTTTGTTTGAGTTCAGCTAAAATTTCAGAAGATCCTGCCATTACCGGATAGTTTTTTTCACAACAATCGCCGTCCAGCAGAAACCTGATATTGTCGCCATTAATATACTTAATTTCTCCGCCTGATTCCGAGATTATCAGTCCCAGACCTGAAATATCCCAGATTTTGGTAAAAAGATTTATACAGCCTCCAAATTTCCCTTCAGCAACATTCAGAAAATCAACAAGTGAATTAGTTGAACGGATACTTCTGGAAGCTCTTACAATGTTTTTATAGATGGAAATACATCTCCTGAGAATGGCTTCATCTTCCGTATAATCTACTGAAAAAGCAAATAGAGAATTTACCAGTTTGGTCCGGTTATTCATAATCAGAGGTTTGCTGTTTTTAGTAGCGCCTTTATCCTTTTCTGCAAAATAAAGAATATCCCCTACAGGAAGATAAGCACCTCCCATAATTGGAATCTTTTCCTGGAATAAGGTTATAAGTACTCCAAACCAGGGTAGTGCCGATGCAAAATTTGAGGTTCCGTCGAGCGGATCAATAACCCAGGTAAATTCTGAGCCGTAATTCATGAATCCACTCTCCTCTGTAATAATATTGTGGGCAGGAAAGTTGCTTTTTATAATACTTACAATCAACTCTTCACTTTGCAAGTCCGATAAAGTCACTATGCTGCTTTGCGACTCTTTAACCTTGAATCCGGTATCATCCCCGAAATTCTTCAGTAGGATATTCCCCGATTCTGTTAATGCTTTAATTAATGTCTGCTTCATTTTTCTTTATAATTCATTCTTTATTAAATCAATGATATTTGATGTAATGAATATGAATCGAATCTGCAATCATTTTCATTTATCAGGTAATGAATATACGAAAAAAACAAATAATTGATGTTAGAAAATTTTCTACCGGTAACTGGTTTTCATTACTGAAAGGATACTAATCCGGATCTGACTAAAAATAGGTAGCTTCGCAAATACATAATCAGTTCAATAACTTAGAAGACAATGAGTCTTGGCTGGAAAGAATCATTTAAAAATTTTGAGAATTATCTGAGGCTCGAGAAATCATTGTCAGAAAACAGTATTCAAGCCTATCTTGATGATATTCAAAAACTTGAAAGGTTTTCTGTTTCGACCGAAAGGGATCTGTCGCCAGATACAGTCACCTACCCTGACCTGCGTGAGTTTCTTAAGTGGTTCGACGCTGAAAACCGGAATTCAAGAACCCAGGCCAGAATAATTTCAGGTATCAGGGCTTTTTATAAATTTCTGCTGATCGATGGGGAGATTAATGAAAATCCATCCTCTCTTATCGAATCTCCAAGGGTAGGATTAAAGCTTCCTGAAGTTCTGTCAGTAAATGAGATTGACAGTATGATCGGAACTATTGACCTGAGCAAGCCGGAGGGACACAGAAACAAAGCCATCATTGAAACGCTTTACGGATGTGGTCTGAGAGTATCCGAGCTGGTAAACCTTCATCTTACAGATATCCATTATGGTGAGGGATATGTTAGTGTTACAGGAAAGGGTGACAAGCAGAGACTTGTTCCCATTGGCTCCAGAGCACTTAAGGAGATTGACCTCTATAAGGTCGACAGGGAAAGGCTGCCAGTTATTTACGATGAGAATATTGTTTTCCTGAACAGGAGAGGGAGGAAACTTACCAGGGCGATGATATTCACAATTATCAAAGATCTGGCGGGCAGGGCGGGTATTATGAAAAAAATCAGTCCTCACACATTCAGGCATTCTTTTGCGACCCATATGATCGAAGCAGGTGCTGATCTTCGGGCAGTTCAGGAGATGCTGGGGCATGAATCGATAATAACAACCGAGATTTATACTCATATTGACAGAAGTTACCTCAGGGATACTCTTATCATGTTTCATCCGCGAGCCTGAAATGGTATTCTTTTTCTGAAATTCAATTTAATATATTAAATTTGCACCTTATTTTGAAAAACCACTATTTAAGTTTATCTCAAATTCATAAAAGTATGTCAAAAGTTAAGAGAGTTTATTCATTTGGCAGGAAGACTGCAGAGGGAAAAGCAGACATGAAAAACCTTCTCGGAGGTAAAGGTGCCAACCTTGCAGAAATGTGTCTCCTTGGTCTACCGGTGCCTGCCGGTTTTACAATTACAACTGACGCCTGTAACGAATATTACAGCAATGATTGTACTCTTCCGAAAGATCTTATGCCTGAAGTATTGGCAGCAATGAAGCTTACAGAAGAGACTATGGGAATGAAATATGGAGATCCTAAAAATGCTTTGCTTGTATCGTGCCGTTCCGGCGCACGCAAATCAATGCCCGGGATGATGGATACCGTTCTAAATATAGGACTATGCACAGAAACGATCCCCGGTTTTCTTAAAAAGACCAATAATCCGCGCTTTGTATATGACTCATATCGCCGTTTGATAATGATGTACGCAGATGTGGTTATGGAAAAAGCTGAAGGAATTGACCTTGGTGAAGGCAAGGGTATCCGTAAACAGCTTGACGAGATGCTTGAAGATTTTAAGCATAAAAAAGGATATAAATCAGATACGGAGATCTCCGCTGATGAATTAAAAGATCTCTCAGAAAAATTCAAAAAGAAAGTAAAACAGGTACTTGGGAAACCTTTCCCTGATGATGCAAAGGAACAGCTCGAAGGCAGTATCAAGGCTGTGTTTAAAAGCTGGAACGGGAAGAAAGCTGTTTCTTACCGCCGTATTGAAGGAATTCCTGACAACTGGGGTACTGCAGTAAACGTCCAGGCAATGGTATTTGGCAATATGGGTGATTCTTCCGCCACTGGTGTTGCTTTCACCCGCAACCCGGCTACAGGTGAAGATCTTTTCTATGGTGAATGGCTCGTTAACGCGCAGGGAGAAGATGTTGTTGCCGGGATCCGTACCCCGAGTCCTCTGAACAATGAGACCAAAAACGAACAGAACAAGCACCTGCAAAGCATGCAGGAAGCAATGCCCAAGACATACAAAGAACTTGCAGAAATCCGCAATATTCTTGAAAAGGCATTCCATGATATGCTCGATGTTGAATTTACAATCCAGGAAAACAAGCTTTATATGCTGCAATGCCGTGTAGGTAAAAGAACGGGTACAGCGGCTTTGAATATGGCGATGGATATGCTGAAGGAAAAACTCATCGATGAAAAAACAGTTGTTATGCGTGTTGAACCGGCACAGCTTGACGAGCTTCTTCACCCGATCTGTGATCCTGATGCCGAGAAAAAAATAAAACCATTAGTAAAAGGTTTGCCTGCCGGACCTGGTGCGGCAGTTGGAAAAATAGTGTTCTCTGCTGAAGATGCAGTAGCCTGGCACCGTAAAGGAGAAAAAGTCATCATGGTGCGTGAAGAAACCAATCCGGAGGATGTTGAAGGTATGCGCGCTGCAGTTGGTATATTGACTGCGCGCGGAGGGATGACATCTCACGCTGCACTTGTTGCCCGCGGCTGGGGTAAATGCTGTATTGTAGGAGCAGGTGGTCTTCATGTCGATGCATCAGCTAAAAAAATAAAGGTTGCGGGAACTGACATTGTACTCAAAGAAGGTGATGTGATAACTATCAACGGGACAAAGGGAAATGTTTACACTGGTTCAATAAAGCTTATGGATGCTTCAGAGAACCCACGTTTCCGGGCTTTCATGAAGATTGTTGACAAATATCGCAAGATGGGAGTCCGCGCCAATGCAGATACTGCTGAAGATGCAAAAATTGCCCGCGATTTTGGAGCTGAAGGAATAGGCCTTTTCCGCACAGAACATATGTTCTATGGCAAAGGTTCTGAACAACCGTTGTTCCTTCTTCGTAAAATGATCCTCAGCGCAAATGAAACTGAACGTCGTAAAGCGCTCAGTGAGCTTTTTAAATTTGTAAAAAAGGACATGAAGGCTACACTGCTGGCAATGGATGAACTTCCAGTTACCTTCAGGCTTCTCGATCCTCCTCTTCATGAGTTTGTTCCGCAGAGTGCAGAAAAGCAGGCTGAATTGGCCAAAGCTCTGGGTATCAAAAAATCTGATATAACAAGACGAGGAGAAGCCCTTCACGAAAGCAACCCCATGATGGGTCACCGCGGCGTTCGCCTGGGTATTACATATCCTGAGATCACTGAAATGCAGGTCCGTGCAATGTTTGAAGCCACAGCTGAACTTCTCAATGAGAAAAAACATCCGAAACCTGAACTAATGGTTCCTGTAACCTGTGATGTTTCTGAACTTGATGTCACAAAAAAAATTGTAGATACTATTTATAGTGAGGTTTGTAAAAAAGCCAAACTTAACAAGATAGACTATAAATATGGTACAATGATCGAAATACCGCGGGCAACTCTTCTTTCCGACCGTATGGCAAAAACTGCTGATTTCTTTTCGTTCGGGACAAATGACCTTACCCAGATGACATTCGGATTCAGCCGTGATGATATCGGAGGATTCCTGAATGACTACCTTGATAAGAAGATGCTTGCATCGGATCCGTTTCAGACTATTGACCAGGATGGAGTTGGCCAACTGATTAAAATGTCCGTCGAAAAAGGCCGTGCCACCAAACCAGATCTGAAAGTTGGTATCTGCGGTGAACAGGGAGGAGATCCTGCCTCAGTTGAATTCTGTTTTAAAGCAGGACTGACTTATGTAAGCTGCTCTCCTTTCAGGGTACCTATAGCAAGACTGGCAGCTGCTCAGGCTTCTGTCAAATACGGAAAATAATTTTTAGCTGTATTAAATATAAAAAGGGCGTCAAAACGATGCCCTTTTAATTTTCATGACCACCCCTTAGCCAAATCCTATGAAGTCTAACCAGTATTAAGACCGTTGGTAATAAATTTACCCTATTAGTTATAAAAGATTAAAACTTCGATAGTCGTTGGCTTTAGCTAAATATGCAGGACTTAAGTCCCATCAGAGTCTCTATAATAAACCGTTGGCTAAAGCCAACGGCAATTGATAATTAAATTAAAGAATAATTGATACATTTGAATATCCAATTAATAAAACAAAAACCTTATTATGGTTACTGCTGACGATCTGAAGAATTACGGAATAGAGAACGTTAATGAAATAATCTATAATCCCTCCTTTAATAAGCTTTATTATGAAGAGACCCGCCCTGAACTTGATGGTTATGAAAAAGCTTTTCTTACCACCTCAGGTGCAGTTTCTGTTGATACAGGCATTTTCACAGGCCGCTCCCCGTGTGACAAATATGTTGTTCTGGATGAAAATACAAAAGATACTGTATGGTGGAAGTCTGATAAAACAAAAGTATCTGATAATAAGCCTATTACACTTGAAATATGGGAACATTGCAGGAACATTGCAGCGAAACAGCTTTCTGGTAGAAGGTTATATGTTGTCGACTGCTTCAGTGGGGCAAATAAAGATACCCGACTTTGCGTAAGATTTATTATGGAAGTTGCATGGCAGGCTCATTTTGTAAAAAATATGTTTATAAGGCCTGAACCCAATGAGCTTGAAAGCTTTGTTCCGCAGTTTGTTGTTCTAAATGCATCGAAGGCAGTTAATCCGGACTGGAAAAAGCAGGGGCTTAATTCAGAAAACTTTGTCTTCTTTAACCTCACAGCAGGGATGGCAGTAATAGGAGGAACATGGTATGGAGGAGAAATGAAGAAAGGCATTTTCTCAATAATGAACTATTACCTGCCTCTGAAAGGAATTGCATCGATGCACTGTTCAGCCAATGTGGGTAAAAATGGTGAAGTAGCTATTTTTTTCGGGTTATCCGGAACAGGAAAGACAACCTTGTCAACAGACCCTTCAAGAGCATTGATTGGCGATGATGAGCATGGGTGGGATGATGAGGGAATATTTAATTTTGAAGGTGGTTGTTATGCGAAATGCATAAAGCTCAGTAAAAAGAATGAACCGGATATTTATGATGCTATCAGGCGGGATGCATTATTGGAAAACCTTGTGATCCTTCCCGATGGAGAGATAGATTTCAACAGCGACTTAAAAACTGAAAATACAAGAGTCTCTTATCCCATTTATCATATCAAGAACATTGTAAAACCTGTTTCCAAAGCGGGTCATGCAAACAAGGTGATCTTTCTTACTGCTGATACATTTGGGGTGTTACCGCCGGTAAGCAGGCTTACTGAAGAACAGACAGAATATTACTTTCTGAGTGGTTACACTGCAAAAGTAGCCGGAACTGAAAGAGGCATCGTTGAGCCGGTTCCGTCATTTTCTGCCTGTTTTGGAGCTGCTTTTCTGATGCTGGATCCGATAATCTATGCAAAAGAACTTACAAAAAAAATGAAAGACCACGATGCTGAAGCCTGGCTTGTAAATACCGGCTGGACAGGAGGCCCTTATAATACCGGTTCGAGGATTGATCTTCCTACGACCAGGAAAATCATTAATGCCATTCTTGACGGCTCATTGAAAAAATATGAATTCAATACTCTTCCCGTTTTTGGGTTAAGCATTCCTGCCCGGATGGATGGTATTGAACCTGACCTGCTTGATCCTGGAAAATCCTGGAATTCATACGTTAAATGGCACCTTGCAGCAACTGACCTGGCGTTAAAATTTATAAGTAATTTCAACAAGTTTACTACTAATGAAGAAGCAATGCGTCTTACAGAATTTGGGCCAAAGGTCTGAAAAATAAATTTATAGATGATTATTGCCAAAATCATTATAGTATTTTTCCTCTCATATCTGCTAGGTTCAATACCAACATCAGTCTGGATTGGCAGGTTTTTCCACAATATTGACGTTAGGGAGCATGGAAGCGGAAATGCCGGTACAACAAATACAATAAGGGTACTGGGATGGAAGACAGGTGTCCCGGTTTTACTAATTGACAGTTTCAAAGGGTGGCTCGCTACAATGCTTCCTGTATATCTCAGTCTTGCAGAAACCGGCACTGCTGCTCTGGTTAATTACCAGATACTTTCAGGATTGTTTGCAGTTACAGGTCATATTTATCCTGTCTTTGCCGGGTTCAGAGGAGGCAAGGGAGTCGCCACTGTATTTGGAGTTCTTCTCGCTTTGCACCCGATGCTGACAATTTCGAGTATGGCACTATTTTTATGCGTATTTCTGATTACAGGTTATGTCTCGCTTTCATCGATGAGCGCCGGAGTTGCTTTTCCTGTTTTCCTGTTCCTTTTTTTTGACACACCATCCAACCTGTTCAAAGCATTTTCTGTCATTGTAGCAATTGCTCTGATAATAACTCACCGGAAAAATATTTCAAGGCTTCGCAGAGGAGAAGAGCCAAAACTGATAAGGAAAAGCAAAAAAGAATAGTTTTCACAAAGATCCTTTTCAGAAGTCTAAAATACGGCACAATAGTGACAAATCTCAATATTGTTCCAAAAGCTGAATCCTCTTTTCAACTGGTGGATGGGTTGAAAAAAGATTAGCGAATGAAAATGAGGTCTTTATCTCTTTTTCCTGCGGATTTTCAATAAACATCTGGGCTACATCCTTCCTTCTGACTGCCTCAATTGTCGGATCTACTGACACTTTTCTAAGAGCTGATGCAAGAGCTAACGGTCTTTTTGTGAGTTCAGCAGAACCCGCATCTGCAAGAAATTCGCGTTTTCTCGATAATGCAAACCTGAAAAGTGAAGCCAGAAGGTAGCCGACAAGAGCAAGTATCATCGCTATAAAAATACCTGCACCCTCCTTTTTGCCCCTGCCTATGCTTCCAAATCTCAGGGACCGGAATAACATTTCAGTGATAAAACCAAAGATCCCTACAAAGACTATCGAAATTATCAGGAGCCTGACATCCTTATTTCTTATATGGGTAAGCTCATGTGCAATAACAGCTTCAAGTTCGTCATCTTCAAGTTTATCGATTATTCCGCGTGAAAGTGAAACACTATATGTTTTAGGATTCAATCCGCTTGCAAAAGCATTTAATGAATCGTCCTCAATAATGTTGACTTTCGGCATCGGCATTCCCGTTGATATGCACAGGTTCTCAACCAGGTTATAAACTCTTTTGTTCTCCTGCCTTTCAAGAGGTTTTGAATTGGTGGCAGTGTTAATTATAGATGAATGTGAAAACCACGCAATAATGAACCAGATAACCACACCGATACTGATCCAGGGGATTGTGTTCAGCCATGAACGGTTGACATTGATCAGGCCAAGCTGTTCATTTTCAAGCCCAATAGACATAAAGAAAAAAAACAGCCAGCTAAGTCCAAAAAAAACAACAGGGAACATCAACAAAAGCAAGACAGATTTAGTATTGTTTTTCCTGATCTGGCTTTGCAGACCGAAGTATTTCATATCACTGGAACTTTATCTGCGGTGGCTCCTCAGCTGCTGCCCGGCCTTCACCAAGATCAAACATAGGTTCACGCTTGAAATTGAACAATGTTGCAATGAGGTTCGATGGGAACATTTCCGTTGCCACATTGAGTTCTTTAGTTGCGGAGTTAAAGAATCTACGTGCAGCCGCGATCTTATTCTCCACATCTGAAATTTCATTCTGAAGATCAAGAAAATTCTGACTTGCTTTCAGATCTGGATATGCTTCTACTGAAACTTTCAGCCCTTCAAGGGCACTTGAGAGTCTGGTCTCTGCAGCTATTTTTTCATTAATGGTGGTGGCTTTCATTGCATTTGAACGAGCATCAGTAATTTCAGTAAGCACACCTCTCTCATGTCCCATATAACCTCTGACAGCCTCTACAAGCTGAGGAATCAGATCGTGCCGTTGTTTAAGCTGTACATCCACATCTGCAAAAGCCTGTTCCCTGTTGTTTCTCAGTTTAACAAGCCTGTTATAAAGGGATATTGCCATCAGTATAAAGACGACAATAATTGCAAGAATAACTAATATTACTCCCATTTTACTTTTTTGATTTGGTTAATAAATATTGTCGAAACAAATAAAATTAAAAATAAAGATAGGTATTTTTGCAACAATTAACTTTCATCGAATGACAGTTTATTGTATTGAAATTAATTTCACTTAAAACAACTTATATGGAAAAGAGTTTAAAAGGCACAAAAACGGAAGAGAACCTCCTTAAGGCTTTTGCAGGGGAATCGCAGGCAAAAAACAGATACGAATTCGCTGCCAAGGTAGCAAAAGAGGATGGTTTTGAGCAGATTGCTTCTATATTTATGGAAACAGCCATGCAGGAACAGCATCATGCCAAAAGATTTTTCCGTTTTCTTGAAGGAGGAATGGTTGAAATTACGGCATGTTATCCGGCAGGCAAAATCGGTACAACCAGTGAAAACCTTACTGCAGCAGCTGAAGGAGAACATGAAGAATGGAGTGATCTGTATCCTGCTTTCGCAAAAGTAGCTGAAGAAGAAGGATTTAAAGAAGTCGCCACAGCATTTAAGGCAATTTGTGTTTCTGAAAAAGTGCATGAGGAGAGATACAGGAAACTTCTGGAAAATGTAATGAAAGACAGGGTATTTCGTCGTGAAGATAAAGTATTCTGGTACTGCAGAAACTGTGGTTATGTGCATTTTGGCACCAAACCATTAAAGAATTGTCCTGCCTGCCTCCATCCCGAATCTTATTTCGAAATAAAAGCAGAAAACTATTAATTGATGGTAAACGGAAAGGAAATGCTTGAGCTTTTAAACAGGCGGCAGAGTGATAGAAGGTATAATAATGTACCCGTTGAAGCTGATAAGCTTGAGAGAATAATTGAGGCAGGAAGAATGGCGCCTTCTGCATGCAATGCCCAGCCATGGAGGTTCATTGTCGCAACTGAGCATGAATTAATTCAGGATCTTGCCGAGGCAGCTTCAGCCAAGCTGTTAGGAATGAATACTTTTGTAAGTCAGGCAACTGTTTTAGTTGTAATAGTCAGGGAGCAACCCAATTTTACCTCAAAAATTGGTGGTAAAGTAAAAAACAAGGATTACTCCCATTTTGATATTGGCATTGCCGCAGAAAATATATGTCTTCAGGCCACTGCAGAAGGAATAGGTTCGTGTATTATCGGGTGGTTCGATGAAAAAAGAATGAGAAAGATACTCGGAATTCCTTCATCCAAAAGAGTTGAACTGATCATCACTTTAGGCTATTCACTTAGCGAATACCGTGATAAAAAACGGAAAACAAAAGAAACAACGGTTTCTTATAATAAATATTGATTTCATAATTGCGGGGACGGAATGCATTAATGTAGCAATGCAATGCATTTATGTAGGGACGCAATGCATTGCGTCCCTACATTTTAATTCAGCAATTCCAATGCATTTTTAATTCGTTTCACTGCTTCAATAAGCAGGTCATCCGAATTTGCATAGGAGATTCTTATACATGCAGGTGCTCCGAATGCGTCTCCACCCACAACGGCTACCTGGGCTTTATCCAGGAGAAAAAGAGCCAGATCATCAGAGTTATTTATTCTGACATTTCCATCTGATTTTCCAAGGTAATAAGATACATCGGGCATAACATAAAATGCACCCTGTGGAATTCTTACCATCAAACCTTTAACCTCATTTAAAAGATCACAGATAAGATCGCGGCGCCGGTGAAATGCCTCTTTCATTTTCTGCCTGGAGTCATCTTTCCCCTCTATAGCAGCCAGAGCCGCCCTCTGGGCAATGGAACATACTCCTGAAGTAAATTGTCCCTGCAATTTATTGCATGCTTTGGCAATCCATAAAGGGGCTCCTATATATCCTATCCTCCAACCGGTCATTGCATAACCTTTTGATACTCCGTTTACAGTAATAACCCTGTCATAGATAAACCCAAATGAAGCCATGCTGATATGCTTCCCCTCAAAAATAATATGTTCATATATCTCATCTGAGATAATGAAAAGTCCCTCATGTTTTTCAATAATCCTGGCAATCTTCTCCATTTCATCACCACTATATACCATACCGGTCGGATTAGAAGGTGAATTGAAAATAACCAGTCTGGTTCTTTCTGTAACTGCCTGTTCAAGCTGTTCCGGCCTGATCTTGAAATCATTTTCCATCGTTGCTTCCACAACAACCGGCTTACCTCCTGCCAGAATAATCTGATCATAATAGCTGACCCAGTAAGGGGCGAGAATTATGACTTCTTCGCCAGGATTGATTATTGAAAGGATTACATTTATGAGAGAATGTTTACCCCCTGCCGAGACTATTATCTGATCGCTGCTGTAATCAAGCCCGTTTTCTTCTCTGAATTTTTTGGAAATTGCATCCCTGAGGTCGTTGTACCCCGGTACCGGTGGATATTTTGTGTAATTGTCATCTATCGCCTTCTTTGCGGCCTCTTTAATATAATCAGGCGTATTGAAATCGGGTTCGCCCAGACTAAGACTGATTATATCCAGACCTTTGGCTTTGAGCTCCCTGCTCTTCTGAGCCATGGCAAGCGTCTGCGATACTGATAGGGATTTGATTCTGTCAGATAAGTATTCCATTTTAGTAATAAATTATTGAATTGTTTTTATGGCCGGAATCAAATGTATAAAGTAAAAATGGAAATCCAAAAGAATTATTTCCCTCAGGTTCCTCAGGTATTCCTGATGTTGATAAAAAATTCATATCAAAATGCGCGATCTGCAGCTGATCTTTCTTAAAATCAAACATATTAATTGAATTTATTTTACGTTTGTATCTTAAAATATATTGTAATGGAAATATTTGCTGATATTCTGAAAATAACAATCCCTGCTTTAATTGTCTTTTTCACAGCCTGGATGCTCATCCGAAATATGATCAATAATGATCAGAATAAAAGGAGACAGGAAATTGTTCTTCAGGGTGCAAGAACTGTTACCCCTATAAAGCTTCAGGCATACGAAAGAATAGTTCTTTTTCTTGAAAGAATATCTATGGAATCTCTTCTCCTGAGAGTCAGCACTCCCGATATGACAACCAGTCAGTTACAGTCAGCCCTTCTTACAACAATAAGAAGCGAATTTGAGCACAACCTTTCCCAGCAGATCTATATGAGTCCGCAGGCCTGGGAGGTTGTTAATAATGCACGTTCAAATACAATCAAAATAATAAACAGTGAAGCAGAAAAACTGAAAGGCAAAATGCCCGGTATCGAATTCAGTAAACAGCTGCTCACCAGAGTTATGGAACTCGATAGAGAGCCCACAAGGGTGGCTGTTGATTTTATAAAAGGAGAAGTTGCCAGAATGATATAAAAGGCGGAAGGCTCACGACGCCAGGTTCAAGGCTATAATCTTTTAGCCTGGTGCCCTGCACCTTTTTTAGAGCAGCTCCACGCTTCTCTTGACAAATGTACTCAGTTCCTCTCCTCTTAGCATATTATTAGCAAGTAAAGCCAGATCAATCAACTGTTTGACTACTTTATTACCTGATCCGTACGATTCAAGAATATCCTTTCTGGATGACTCAAAGGTATCAAGCTCCTTATGTAATTTTTCAAGATCATCTTTTTCAAACTGACTGATCTCATCTGCTTTTTTCTTTTTATGCTCATTTTCCATAAATGAGATCTCATCCTTCAGTTTTGTTTTTTCTGCACCGTTTTCCTTCAGTTTTGTCCCAAGTTCAGTCTGCAGGCTTTCGGCAATCTTCAGTACCAGAGGATGGTTAACATTGACAACGAGGTTGAAACTATCAGGCATTTCACCATAAAAATTCATTCCTCCACCCATCTGGGACATCTCCTTCATTCGTCGCATGAATTCTGATTGTGTGATAATTACCGGTGCGTCATTTTCGTCGAGAGTTTCAGGAACTACATTATAGATCTCTTTAGACTTAACCATGACATTGAACACACTTTTGATATCCTCCTGCATTTCTTTTGAAAGCTTCGATTCCCTGCTTTCATCCTTCTGAATAAGCTTTTCAATAATATCTGAATCGACCCTTACGAATCTCGAATCCTTGAATTTGGATTCAAGATGATTAATCAGGTGAACATCAAGCTGTCCGTCAAGGTTAAGGACATCGTATCCTTTACTTTTTGCTTTTTCGATATACGTGAACTGGTCCGTTTTATTGGTGGAATATAAATAGACAAGGGTTTTGTTCTTATCAGTCTGGTTTTCCTTTACGAGTTTTTCGTACTCTTCATAGGTGAAATACTTATCATCGGTGTTCTTCAGGAGGGCAAACTTAGAAGCTTTCTCGTAGAATTTTTCTTCCGTTATCATTCCGTAATCAATGAACAACTTCAGGTTATCCCACTTTTTTTCAAACTCTTCACGGTTATTTTTAAAAATATCCCCAAGTCTGTCGGCAACTTTTTTTGTAATATGAGCCGAGATCTTCTTCACATTTGAATCACTCTGCAGGTAACTTCTTGAAACATTCAGGGGAATGTCGGGAGAATCGATTACACCATGAAGAAGTGTTAAAAATTCCGGAACTATTCCTTCAACAGAGTCGGTGACAAAAACCTGGTTGCTATAAAGCTGTATTTTGTTTTTCTGAATTTCGATGTTGCTTTTAATCTTTGGAAAGTAGAGAATACCTGTCAGTTTAAAAGGATAGTCAACATTAAGGTGGATATTGAATAAAGGCTCATCTCCGACCGGATATAATTCATGGTAAAATTTGTTATAATCTTCTTCTTTCAGATCGGCCGGTTTGAGTGTCCATGCCGGCTTTGTGTTATTGATTATTTTGTCCTTGCCGGTTTCAACATATTTTCCATCCTTCCATTCTTTTTCCTGTCCGAAAGCAATTTCCACAGGAAGAAATTTGCAGTACTTTTTAAGGAGCTGCTCAATTTTGTCCTCTTCCAGGAACTCCTTGGAATCCTTATCCAAATGAAGGATCACATCCGTTCCCCTTTTATCCTTTTTTGTTTCTTCGATCTGGTATTCAGGGCTGCCATCGCAGGTCCACTTCACTGCAGGAGCAGATTCCTGCCATGATTTTGTTACAACATCGACTTTGTCGGATACCATAAAACTGGAGTAAAATCCAAGTCCAAAATGTCCGATGATTGCGCTTGTCTGATCCTTGTATTTATCAAGAAAATCATTGGCGCTAGAAAATGCAATCTGATTCAGGTATTTGTCAAGCTCTTCAGAGGTCATTCCAATACCGTTGTCGGATACTTTTAATGTCTTCTTCTTCTTGTCAACAAAAACCCGTATTGTCAAATCCCCGGGTTCACCTTTATAATCGCCAACTGAAACCATTGTTTTCAGCTTCTGGGTAGCGTCTATAGCATTTGAAATAAGTTCGCGGAGAAAAATCTCATGATCGGAATACAGAAATTTCTTGATTATCGGAAATATGTTCTCTGTGGTTACACCAATTTTTCCTGTTTGCATATTGATTGATTTAATTGTTTAACTTCCATGACGCCGGTCTTATTTCAAAAGACATGCCGTTACCTTGAGACTGACAAATAGTCATTCTTTTTCGTTTCTTACATCTAAATTGATCTTAAGCTTCCACACCCCTTTTTCAAAACGGTAAGCGTCATAGGAATAATCGGGACCGTAGAATTCCCTGTTATTTTCATACTCAGGAGAGACAGGGACGAGATGATCAAATACAATTAGTTTATCAGTCAGGAACCTAAGAGAGATTACTGCTGTATATCCATATTCAAGAACTTCCCTGAATCCGGTCATCTTTCCGGTCTCAAACCACTTTTTACCAAAAACAGGTTTCCCTTCAGGGTCAAAACTAAGCACATCAATTATTTTCCTGGTAACAGCCGGATTCCCGTAATCGATACCCAGAAGCATCCAGAATACCTGATTACCTCTCTTTACCGGCCTTAAATCGTAATATAGCGCTCCATACCAATTGTCGCCGGAATATGTTGTATCCTTTCTGACCGGCTCCCTTTTGTATTCTGAAGACAGTTTGCTGACCTTATTCTCTTCCCTGTTATTGTGAATAAAATAACAATAATATCTGCTTGCAGAATCCTTTAGCAACAGGTTCCAGGAGATAATTTTTAGCCTGGAATCCTTTGATGTTATTTGTCCCAGGTACCTCAGATTGCTGAATTTATGGACAAATACAGAGTCGGACACGGCGTAGCTCTCGATTAAGGTACGTATGGAATCATTGGCTTTCAACTTCCCGGAATCACTGATATCCGCTGAAATTCTGGCAAATAATCTTTCCAGTACAACCTGAGCATCCCTTTGGGGCTCCTGACCCAGGGATATGAGCAAATTGCAGGAGAAGGTTAATATTAAGATAAAAAAGATACGTCTCATTTTCTCACAACATTTCTTTCCGCATCGTCAAGGAGTGTTTTTAACTGCTTACAAGCCAGGGATATTTCATCATTATTAATTGTGAGAGGCGGCGCTATCCTGAATGCACTGTCACAAAAAAGAAAATAATCCAGGATCAGACCATATTCAGGCGCCTTATAGATAACATACTGAACATACTCAGGTCCGGCCAATTGAGCAGCAAGCATTAATCCTTCTCCCCTTACTTCTTTAATAAGTGGATGATTAAGGAGTTTCTTAAACAGTACAGATTTGTCATAGCATGATTTTATGAGCTCTTCCTCAATAATTACATTCAGAGAAGCCAGCCCGGCAGCGCAACAGACTGGATGTCCTCCAAAAGTCGTTATATGGCCCAGAGGCGGATCTGACATCAGGGATGACATTATTTCCTGAGAAGAAATGAACGCTCCGAGAGGCATTCCGCCTCCCAATGCTTTTGCAAGCAGCAGTATATCGGGAACAACATCATATCTGTCAAGTGCAAACATATGCCCGGTTCTGCCAAAACCGGTCTGAATCTCATCAAATATCAGTAAAGCATTAACCTCGTTACACCGTTGTCTTACTTTTTTCAGAAAATTATTCTCAGGCAAGATTATTCCCGCCTCACCCTGAACAGGCTCAATAATTACACAGGCAGTTTTCCTGTCGATAAAGTCAAGGGCGTTTACATCATTAAAATCAATCTGAAAGGTATCAGGCAAAAGAGGTCTGAACGCATTTTTATAATTAGAGCTGCCCTGAAGTGAAAGTGCACCATGAGTGCTTCCATGATAGGAATTATTACAAGATATTATGCGGCTCCTGTCTGTATGTTTTTTTGCCAGTTTAATACCTCCTTCAACAGCTTCGCTGCCGGAATTGACAAAATAGCAGCAACTCAGACTTTCGGGCAACAATCCGGCGAGTCTCTCAGCATATTTTACCTGTGGACTCTGGATAAATTCGC
>CAYPKL010000514.1:0-7384 GCA_964411285.1 uncultured Rikenellaceae bacterium | reverse complement strand
TCAAATAAACCGACTAAAGACGGATCTCCTTTCCGGATAAGGTTTAACCTGACCATTACCGACAGCAAAAAGAACACCTGGACCGATGAGTTTGATGCACCGCTTTATTATGATGTCGCTGAATTCAATCAGATTGGTATTGATGATGGCGACAGTGAAATTTTCGGTAAAGGGAACGGGAATAATATCGCTGAACCCGGCGAAACTGTGATGATATATGAGATATCCAATGGAAGCCGGCGACTCAGATTATATTATGACGATCCATTTATTGATGCTGAGCGTTTATATGATGAAATCCAGCCAGACAAATGGGGTGATGGATACTCTTTATCATCCCTCATACACATTTCCGAAAAGTGCCCTCCGGGGCACAAGATAAAATTTCTGGCCAGCTATGAGGTGAAAGACTGGAAAAAAATCAGAAGGGATGTCACCTGGGGAACTTTTACGATTACTATTGGTGATCCGATGAAATAAGAACGATTGGGAATTGCGGATTGCGGATTATATTTGATATGAATTATGAAGAACCTGTTTTCAGGTATGCTATTTCTAATAACATGGATGACTGTAACCGGTCAAAGTCTGGAACAGATTTATGAACCGGTTTTTGTCGGCCGTCCAACCGATAATGCATTTAACGGATTGGTTAAGCTGCCTGATGGAGAGCTCAGGCATTATGGTTTTGAAGGATCGTGGAATAATCCTTCCAGTCATCTATACATATACAGTACTGATGACGGAGATACCTGGAGGATTACATATGTACCTGTAGGTCCGCGCTTTAAAACTGAATGGCCGCATAAGAAGCCCCGATGGCAGAACTATGCCATTGAACCCACTATATGTGAATTAAATGACGGCAGAATATGGATGTTGCTCCGGACTTCCATTGACAGGCTGTACGAATCATTCTCAGATGATCATGGCGCCTCATGGTCCATACCGGCACCATATAGGATTACACTGAATATACCAAGCCTGAACGGCATAAACTATGTTCATTTTCAATCTACACCTGTTGATGAGGACCAGGAAGGCTATATGATCGAATCGGTAAAAGCCTTATCAAAAAGGAGATAATAAACTGACCTTTTAAAAATGCCATATATTGTATTAAAAACCTGATATGAAAATATATTTATTAATTCTCCTGGGCTTAGCCTCATCTCTGTTCAGTAAATCCCAAACCGTTTTATTCCGTGAATTATTTGATGATACGGATGTTGTTTCACGGGAATGGTATGACAATACCAAAGTGGTTATTTCAAGATCCGAGCATATTTCAGGTAGTTCAGGATCGGCTGAATATAGCTGGTTAAAGGGGTCCACTACTCCAATCACAGGTGGAGCAATGAGAAAATTATTTACCCCGACCGATTCAGTTTATGTCAATTTCTGGATAAAATACAGCGCTAATTATACTGGCTCCAATAAACCGTATCATCCGCATGAGTTTTTAATTCTCACAACGGAAGATGGAGCGCTGGCAGGTCCGGCTTTTACACACCTTACAGCCTATATTGAACAGAATGAAAGAACTCCGATGCTGGCCCTGCAGGATGGAATGAATATCGATATGTCGAAGGTGAAGGAGGACCTTACAAATATATCGGAACACCGTGCTGTTTGCGGTTGTAACGGTGCCCGTCCGGAAGAACAAGCCGATTATGTAGATTGTTATAAGGCTCATGACAATGTCTTCTGGAACGGGAAAGCATGGAAGGCAGATAAGGTATATTTTCAGAGTGCTTCAGGCTCTTTTAACCAGAATAACTGGCATCATATTATAGCTTTCTTCAAACTCAATACGATTTCTGGTTTAAAAGGAAATCCTGACGGTATAATCCGATACTGGTATGATGACCTGTTGATAATCGAAAAAACTAACATAGTTCTCAGGACAGCACAGCATCCATCCATGAGATTCAATCAGTTCATTATAGCCCCATGGATAGGTGACGGTTCTCCGGTTAACCAGACATTCTGGGTGGATGATCTGACACTTTCAACTCAGGCATCAACAATTGATAAATTGAATCACAAATAATCTGCTTGAAATGATCCTTCAATCTGAAAATGAAAAATAAATTCCAGATAATAACTGTCATTCTTGTTACCCTTATAATCTTTTCCTGTATAGAACCCTTTCACCCTGAAATAACCAACAATGATCCTGAAAATCAGCTTGTAGTGGAAGGAAGGGTCACGGATGAGACCGCTCCTTTCAGAGTCAGGCTGACACGGCCGGATAATGTGTATAATTATCAGAATCAGTATAATTTCAGTCCGGTAACCGATGCCTTAGTTAACATTTCTGACTTAAGGGGAAATGTATTTCCTCTCTTTTACAGGGATAATGGCTGGTACGAAACAGAAGATAAAAACCTGAAAGGAGTACCGGGAAATACCTATATGCTGAATATCACCGAGAGCAACGGTACACAATATGAATCGTCACCTGAACTTATGACAGAGGTTCCTCAGATCGACAGCGTATATTATGAGGAAAATGAGCAAATATATTATGCAGATAAAGAATTAATTGCTGAAAAATGGCTGACCATTTACCTTAACACCCGGTCGTACAGCGATGAAATAAGTTATTTTAAATGGGAATTTGATGAAACCTGGGAATTCAACATGCCACAGTATATAAGGGTTGTTAAGCATAAGTTTGTAGAAGATAGAGTTATTGACACTGCTTTTATGACATGGGTATATATTCCATCCGAACAACTTCACTGCTGGACATCTGAGACTACCCGGTCAATCCTGGTAAAATCAACAGGAGACCAGGGATCAGGCGAAATATCAAAATTTAAGATAACATCCATCAGTCCTGAAGATGACCGGATAAGCATTCGGTACAGTATAGAGGTAAGGCAGTATGCCATGGATAAAGAACTGTACAATTATTTTAAAACATTGGTGAGTTTAAACCAGACAAATGGGGGTATTTATGATCATCAGCCGGCACCCGTTTATGGCAATATAACATGTTGTACCGGAAACAATAATGCGTTAGGTTATTTTTTAGTTTCAGGTGTCAGAACAAAGAGGATATTCATAAAAAATGAAGAGATAAGTACGGGTACAGGTCATAGCGCTTATTCCAAATGCGGATGGGAATATCCCCCATTAAGAGGTGACTATTATTTTTATGGAAATATTTTTGAGGGAATTCGGGATGCCGGAGTAGCTGTCCTGAGCAAAAATCATTATTGTACAGATTGCAGAGACCGTGGGACGAGCAGAAAACCTGATTTTTGGTAAATACTGATCAAATTAACATGTCATGGTAAGATTACATTTTGGTTTTACGGAAAAATCAGCATTGGCACTAAAAACTGCATTTAGAGTGCTTTTAATATTCTTAGCCCTCACCTGTGAAAATATCTTTGCTCAGAATTGCTTTGATGAAATTGAAGGTAATAAGCTTTATTCCAATTCAATAAATATTATCAATGGGACTAAATGGATTTATGTAAAGATATATATGGGTAATCCATTTCTTGTAGGAGATTACTGGCCGGAAGCGGATATTTTATATAAAGGAATTCAATACCATGGAATATCCATGAACTATGACCTGATTAAAAATGAAATCATTGTTTTCCATCCGGAAAAAGGAAATGAGAAATTCCTGGTTCTTAATAATGATTACCTGACAGGATTCTCATTTACTGACAGCGTAAGCAGGAAAACACTTTCTTATGAATATGTTAAATTGCCGGGTACTACAGGTAAAAGACTATATGAAAAGGCATCTACAGGCAATATAAAGTTCTTTATCAAGCCTGTTAAAACTGTTGACGAAAAGATTCCCGGCAAAGGTATGTATAGATTGAGCTATGAATATTTTATCGATACCGAAAATGGATTCAAGGGTTTCAGAACAAAAAAGCAGCTTCTGTTACTGATGAAGGATAACGATAAAGAGTTAGACAGATTTATCAGATCAAACAACTTAAAGATCAAAAATGTGAACAGGGAGCATGTCATAGCCGTAGTGGACTATGCTGCCAGGCTTAAATGATTCAAATTTTTCCGGTTGAAAGCCGGATTAGGATATTTATGAAAAGAATTATAGTCTCATTCCTGGTCATCACAGGTATTTTACTTAATATTTCAGGACAGTATCATCCTGTTATGGTTACCGGTAATTACCAGCAAGTGCCTCTTGATGTTTTTTTCAATGAATTAGAGCTTTCATATCCAATAAAATTCTTCTATGATCTGACAGACATCGGTTCAATCAGGGTTGATACAACGTTTAATGAAACTCCACTTGAAAGATGCCTTGAAATAATTCTTAACAAAGCCAGACTGAAGTCTTATATATCTGAAAACAACCAGGTAACTATATACCATGGCTCAAGTCTTTCCGGGCTTCCCCCGGTAAGTGATACCGGAAAAGTTGTTAAGAAGGAACCTGTACCTGACAAGAAATCAAAAACAGAATCAATCCATCAAATCCGGAATATTATTATTAATATAGGGACACCCGGGAAGAATGAAGGCAATACGGCCACAATAACGGGTTACATGAAGAATTCGGATACCGGAGAACCAGTCATAGGAGGTAACGTTTACATTTCTGAGAGAAGCATGGAAACATCATCCAACAGCATTGGTTACTATAAAATCACTCTGCCTACAGGTTCTCAGACTTTGAATTTCACCTGCATCGGTATGCTTCCGGTAAAAAGGAGCATTAATTTATTCTCCGATGGCAGGTTGGATATTGAAATGAAAATGGCAACATATGTGCTGGATGAAGCAATCATTATCGGGTATGGCAACTCGTACCTCGGGCAGATGCATATCGGGATGGAAAAGATTGATAAAATCACCATAAAATCGATCCCATCGATACTGGGAGAGGCTGATGTAATGAAAAGTATTCTCACATTACCCGGTGTACAGGTAGTAGGGGAAGGCACTTCCGGTTTTAATGTGCGGGGTGGAAATACCGACCAGAACCTCATCCTCATCGATCAGTCGCCCATTTATTATCCTTTCCATTTCTTTGGGAATTTTTCAGCAATCAATTCCGAAATAATCGAAAGTGCAACGCTTTACAAAGGAAGCATTCCCCTTAAATATGGCGGCCGGATATCGTCGGTCTTCGAGATAAATACTATTGAAGGCGGACATGAAAAAATATCAGGTTCCGCCGGTATCAGCCCGATTTCAGCAAGGATAAATGTCGACGGACCCTTTATTTTTAAAAAGTCTTCTTTCGTATCCAGTTTCAGAAGTACCTATACTAACTGGATTATGAACGCAATAAAGGTCACCCAGTTTTATAAAAGCAAAGCCGGATTTTATGATGCAAAAGCAAAGTTTAAGTTATTTATCGATGATAAAAGTGATCTGGTAGTGGATTTTTATAAGAGCAATGACAAATTCAGTTTGCACAGCGATACAACATATAATTATAATAATCTGATTGCTTCGCTGGTACTAAAGCACAAATTCAATTCAAAGTTAAAATCAAATACATCATTATTGTGCAGCCTCTTCAATTATAACATTTCCAATGAGGTCTCAACAAATCAATCATTTGATCTGACACACAGCCTCAGCAATGTTTCTCTGGTTAATGATTTCGAGTACCTCACCGAAAAGAACATTAAATATGATTTTGGAGGAGCATTAACACTCTATTCAATAAATCCCGGAGAAAGAAAAGTTCCTTATTATTCAAATATAATCCCTGTAAATACCGATAATGAAAAAGCTATGGAGTTCGGTATTTATGCCGGAAGCGAATTTAAAGTTACCGGTAATCTGAAAATAGATGGAGGAATAAGGCTTACAGGATTATTGTCTTACGATGATGGTAAAAGATATGTATATTCCGAAGGATTACCATATGATGAGGATAATATAACAGATATAATATCTACTGATAAAAATAAAGTTCAAAGAATCTATATGAATCCGGAATGGAGAGTGGCCCTGAACTATCTGGCAGGGATACAAAGCTCTTTTAAATTTACTTACAATAAAACCGCGCAGTACTTACACATGCTGTCCAACACAACAGCAATTTCGCCGACCGATACCTGGAAACTCAGCGATGTTTACCTCCTTCCTGAAACCGGCCATCAGCTTTCGACCGGCTATTTCTGGTCATCAGGGAATAACAAAATAAAAGCTTCAGCAGAGGTTTATTATAAATGGATTAAAAATATAAAGGAATATAAGGCTGGTGCAAGCCTTCTGCTGAATGACCACATTGAAACAGAAATTGTAAATGCGAACGGGAAATGCTATGGTCTCGAATTGTCTTTCGAAAAGTCGGGAGGAAGGATTTACGGCCGGGTAGGTTATACCTGGTCACGAACTATGATCAGGTCAGTAACATTATTTAAGGAAAATATGATCAATAACGGAGAGTTTTTCCCTGCAAATTATGATAAACCTCATTCCCTGAATGTTCTTTTCAATTTAAAAGCATCCCGCAGGTTTATAATCTCAACTGATTTAAGTTATTCAACAGGCAGACCAATTACATACCCCGTGGCTAAATATCAACTTGGCGATCAGGTATTTCTTCAGTATTCGAAATATAATCAGTACAGAATACCGGATTATTTCCGTACCGATCTTTCAGTTACTTTCAACGACAATCTAAAGAAGAATCAATTGATTCACAGTTCTTTCACCTTTTCACTTTACAATCTTACAGGCAGAAAAAATGTCTATTCCATCTATTTTAAAAATGAAGGAGAGAGGTTCGAGGCATATAAACTATCAATTTTCGGAACTATAATACCGACAATAACATATAATCTCATATTTTAATGACCTTTCAAATAAAACTGATTAGCTGTACATTACTTCTGATTGGCATAATCAATCATGCATCTTGCCAGACAATCCTGAATAAAATACCCATATCCTGTCCGGAAGAGAAGATTCAAATTCATTTCTCCCATGAAAGTGCTTTTTCAGGAGAGATTGTATGGTTTAAAGTTTATTGCATTTCTTCCTTATTCCCATCGACAGAAATAAGCAAGCTGTCATTTATTGAGTTGGTCAATGGTCAGAATATTGCTGTGATAAAAAAAAGGATCATGCTGGAACATGGCGAAGGCACCGGTGAGTTTGAGATACCGGATACTCTTTCCACAGGTTTGTATTACGTTATTGCCTATACAAACTGGATGAAAAACTTCGGAGAGGGAGCTTTTTTCAAAAAGGGGATGATAATTGTAAATCCTGAAAGATCTTTCAACCTGCCGGTAAACAGTGATACTGCCTTACCCGGGGAACCGAATATGAAAGTTAAAAAATCCTCTATGCTCAAAGTAATCCCTGACAAGCATAATTATACCCTGCGGGATGCTGTCAGGCTGATAATAAGAAC
>CAYPKL010000513.1:0-2796 GCA_964411285.1 uncultured Rikenellaceae bacterium | reverse complement strand
AAGATCAAAATTGCTTACGGGATCGTATATTTCCAACAGGTAATCAATATTTTTAAGTTTTTTCACAAAGAAGTCGGCTCCCGACCTGTTTGAAAAAAGATGAAATACAGAATCAGGGCCTGCAGCGCTATCTGAAAATCTGGAAAAAAGAAGTTCTTTACCCAGGGATTCACCTACTTTAACCGGCGATTCACTTTTCAAAGAAATCTTAAGCCTGGAATTTATTTTCAGTGAAAGCTTATAGTCAGGATCAGAACAGACGAGCCCAAGGAAAGCAGTCTCATCATGTTCGGTTACAGATAATTGAACACGTGATATCTTTTTTGTACTTTTCATTTACGGTTGCCTTGGTGTATAAAGTTAAGAAAAGTTCAGCCAGCTAAAACAGATCTGAAGAAATATCTTTAAGGCGCTTCCAGGCTTCTCCGGCTGCTTCCTGTTCAGCTTCTTTTTTAGATGAGCCCTGTCCGGTTCCAAATACTTCTCCGTTTATTTTAAGAATTGTGGAGAAAATCGATTTTTTCAGTTTAAAATCATATTCTTCGTTGTATGCGAAAGCAAGATTTGTTTTATGTTTCTGAACCCATTCAAAGACCAGACTTTTATAATCGGTATCGGTGCCTATAATATCTTCAAGATTAAGGTAGTTATTTAAAACATTTGAGATAAAGAGTTTTTTGGTCTTTTTAAACCCTTTATCCAGGAAAACTGCACCGATCAGCGCTTCCAAAGCATCTCCATAAAGATTCCTTGTAATCTGACCGGGTCCGATATTGCTTACCAGGATCTTATCAATACCCATCGATAATGAGAGCTGATTAAGCACTTCCCTGTTTACGATCCTTGAACGGATCTTAGTCATGAATCCCTCATGTGCATCAGGGAATTTCTCGAAAAGATAATCTGACAGGATAGCATCAAGTATCGCATCTCCGAGGTATTCAAGCCTTTCATTATTTACCCTTTTACCATCGGGGAGGGTATATGAAGCTGAACGGTGGATAAAGGCAATCTCATAAAGACGGAGATTGCGGGTATTGAAACCCAGCAAATCTTTCAAACTGGTAGCAAATACCTGTTTGTCAAGAACATACGTGCCATTTTTCCTTTTAGAGAAGAGGGCCACTAAACCTGTGCTTTTTTTATGATGATGGATGCGTTATGTCCTCCGAATCCAAAAGTATTGCTTATGGCATAATTTACTGTACGATGCTGGGCTTTGTTCAGAGTCAGGTTCAGATCCGGATCTATTTCGGGGTCAGGATTTCTGAAGTTGATTGTGGGCGGAACAATATCATTTACCACTGCCATAATTGAAGCAATGGCTTCAATTGCACCGGCGGCACCGAGAAGATGGCCCGTCATTGATTTTGTCGAACTTATGTTCAGGCCATAGACGTGCTCGCCAAAAACTCTTTTAATAGCTTTTATTTCAGACACATCGCCAAGAGGTGTTGCAGTGCCATGAACATTTATATAGTCAATATCTGAATGCTTTATACCGGCTTCTTCAACCGCCAGGTTCATCACGTTAAATGCCCCCAGGCCTTCTGGATGAGGTGCAGTAAGGTGGTAAGCATCAGCAGTCATGCCGGTGCCGATTATTTCGGCATAAATTTTTGCCCCTCTGGCTCTTGCATGCTCATATTCTTCAATAATCAGAGAACCTGCTCCTTCGCCCATTACAAACCCATCGCGTGTTTTGTCAAAAGGTCTTGATGCAGTTTCATACTCCTCATTATTTGTCGATAATGCCTGCAGCGCATTAAATCCTCCGATTCCGGGTTCATTAATACAAGCTTCTGAGCCTCCCGTAACAAAAATATCTGCTTTTCCCCACCGGATATAATTGACAGAGTCGATTATCGAATTTGTTGATGAGGCACAAGCTGAAACTGTGCAAAAATTCGGTCCATGGAATCCATATTTTATTGATATAGCTCCGGCTGCTATGTCGCTAATCATTTTTGGAATAAAAAAGGGACTAAACCGCGGAGTCCCATCCCCTTCTACATAAGATTTGATAGCATGATAAAATGTATCCAGACCTCCGATACCGGATGCCCATATTACTCCGACCCTGTCCTTGTTGATCTTTTCCAGGTCGATACCTGAATCAACAATGGCCTGGTCTGATGCAATATGGGCATACTGGGCATAAAAATCAAGCTTATTTGCTTCCTTTCTATCGAAATATTTTAAAGGATCGTAGTTTTTTAATTCGCAGGCAAATTTGGTTTTAAATTTTTCAGTGTCAAAATGAGTAATCGGTACTGATCCGCTAACCCCATTTTTAAGCCCTTCCCAAAATTCATGCAAATTATTACCCAGTGGAGTTAACGCTCCAAGACCAGTAACTACGACTCTTCTCATAAATGGATTATTATAAATGCAAAATTACTTTGCATTTTCCTCTATGTACTTAATAGCATCCCCTACAGTGCTGATACTTTCAGCCTGATCATCAGGAATACCGATATTAAATTCTTTTTCAAACTCCATGATTAACTCAACAGTATCAAGAGAGTCAGCTCCCAGATCGTTAGTGAAACTGGCTTCAGGAGTCACTTCGGATTCATCAACTCCGAGTTTGTCAACTATAATCTCTTTAACTCTTGTGGCAATGTCAGACATAATAATAAATTTTAATTAATAATATTTAAAACCTTGCAAAGAAATATATTTGTACCTTATTTTCAAATGATTTGATGTTTTTTCTTCAAAAGATGCCTTAATATTTTGATAATTAGAAAAATAAACTTGAAAAGATAGTTAAGAAAAATGGGATCAGAAAGA